>JADFMT010000013.1 GCA_022563755.1 Patescibacteria group bacterium
ATTGAATGTTTTGCTGAATATCTTGACAGTCTCTTCCTTAAAGTAATCTTTTTGTGCCGCCGTATAGGCAGCAATAAACCGCTTTTCTTTCTTTTTAGTCCAGTTAAGCCTTTTAGCAAAAATCTTTGCTATCTTTTCTTCACGAAGGTCTTCAGGAATAATGACCCATTTCGTAATGGGATCATTGGTTAATGTATTCACTATTTTCCAAGCATTCATACTTTTTGAAAGTTTATAACCGCCGGTTTCTATGATATCGCGACGGGCGAAAAGACGAGCGAACTTAAATGTCCATCGTTTCCGTATATAGCCTTGAGTGTAGAGATTTTGAATAACTTCTGATTTTGAAGTGTCTGGAGAAACGATAAAAATATCTTGTTCTGCTTGTTTTTGCGGGGCTCTAAATTCATAGTGAAACGCAAAGAGGACGCTGCTCATATAAAGGATCATTCCGCAGACCATCGCCACTTTATATTTCTTTTTTATAATTATTTCGCCCATTTAATAATTTAATTCTAGCAGATTTTTAGGTGTGGATATCTTTTATTGTTGGGTAGACGATAATAAGGTTTAATAAAGCCACGTTTGAAGATATGAAATCAAAATATATCATTAGTACGGTCATTGTAGTGCTTGTAATCAGTGCTGCTGGTTATTATTATGTACGGCAGGATAGGATGTTTGAATCACAAGGAAGCCTGATAGGAAAGATTCAGGTAGACGTTATTCCAGAGTATCAACCCATAGACATTGATCCTTCACGGGCAGCCGCGGGTTCTGAAGGAGCGTTTATGCTCAAAGTATTTAAAGCGTTTCAAAACGCATTAATAAGCAAGTAAAAAATATGAAGCTATTTTTAAAACAACATTTCATAGTACCTGTATCTATTATTACCGCATTGTCTGTTTTTCTTTCTTTTACTCTGCTGGCGCACGCAATAACGTTTACCTCTGAAGGGTATGTTGAGGTACCGTCTGCCATGAGAGGAACGGTATGTATTGTAAGCGGAGACGCATGCGTTCCCGGTAGCGAGAAACCAATTCTATTTGGCATAGCATTTGTTTTTCCAGATAGAGCTATAGCTCAATCCGAAATTGCAGCTGGAAATAGAGGGTTTGGAATTCTGCTTACCGTTTTTGAGGGCAAGATGTTTCGGCAAACGAGGGGAGGGAGGGTACAAAGTCGACCTTTCCCTACAGTGCCCACTCCGGGTGCACAAGAAGAAGATTTCTATTTTCCCAATCTCTGGGAAGCGGAGATGAGCATTTTGAACCCAGATGGAAGCGAAATTCTAAAGCAAGCAAAAACCACCTTTACTTATCATCGCCAAAACCCCCAGCCAAATGACCTATCTGATCTGACTATCACCGTTGGTGGCACAACATATAACCTTGTCTCCATTCAAGGAACGGCGAATATTCAAGTTACGATAGAACCGACGCCGGCCGCAACGGTTCTTCCACAACAGCAAACCTCATCTCCTATTCTTGATCCAAGTGAAGTAAAGGGTCAGTAGGGTAAATAGGAATTCTAAATTCGCTGCCCAAACGGCTCAACCGCGGTTGAGCCGTTAAAGTTTGCAACGACAACAAATTCATGGTAGTATTCTAGCTATGATTACAAAACTTCAAGAGAAAAACAAAAACGCATTAGAGGTAGAAGAGCTCCGGACAAAAGCGGCTATTTTAGATGAGTTGATGGAATTCATTGAAGATAAATATTTAGGGTATCTCATGAGCGTTACGGAAAAAGAGCCAAATATCTCCCGATCAAAAGCTAAAAAGCTACTCCGTTAGTGAGGGTATCGTTCAAGCCGAGTTTTGTCAGAGATTTTAAAAAGCTTCCTTCGGAAATCCGAAAGGAGGTGAAGTATATTTGTGTTGAGGTATTCCCAAAGCTTCGTGATATACGAAGTTTTCAAGCATATCCTATTAGACCTATAAAAGGATTCAAAGGTTACTATCGTATGAAGATCGGAGACCACCGTATTGGATTCAAGAAAAAGAAAGATGGAAGTGTAGAGTTTATGCGTGCAAAGCATAGAAAAGATATTTATAGACATTTTCCAAACGGCTGAACCGTGGTTTAGCCGTTTGGGTTTATCCACAGGTAACGGGCGTTGACAAGAAAATCGAGAAGAGTATACTTGATTATTAGGTGCTTACTAGCCCTAGTCATTAATTAAATATACACTTAAGGGCCCCTCCTATAAAGAGGCAAGAGGGGTTTTTATTACTTTTGTTTATGGAGAAAAAGTATTTTTCAGCCTATAAACCTTCTCTTGTAGAATTACCTCCGCTTGCTTCCCCACAACTAGACTCTTTTAAATGGTTTTTAGATAAAGGACTAAAAGAGCTTTTTGATGAATTCTCGCCCATAGAAGATTATACCGGTAAAGAGTTAACATTAGAATTTGTGGGATTTTCTTTAGATGAGCCGAAGTGCGAAGAATACCACGCCAAAACTCATAACCTTTCTTATGAGGCTCCTCTTCGGATTCGGGTGCGGCTTACGAATAAAAAAACGAAAGAAGTAAAAGAACAAGAAATTTTCTTAGCCGATCTGCCATTGATGACCCCCAGAGGAACCTTTATCGTAAACGGCGTTGAGCGAGTCATTGTGTCTTTGCTCGCGCGTTCTTTTGGTCTTTATTTTACCGCAAGCACGGTTGGTGCCCGCAAGTATTTTGGGGCTAAAATCATCCCCTCACGAGGCGCCTGGATTGAAATGGAAACCGACACGGATGGCGTTATCTATGCTCGCATTGACCGTAAGCGCAAATTTCCTATCTCATTCCTTTTAAGAATTATGGGACTTACGAGCGATGAAGACATTAAAAAAGCGTTTCATGATGTTGATTCTGGAGAGGTGTCTTATATAACGCGGACGCTTGAGAAGGATCCAATTCAAAACACCGAAGAAGCATTTGTAGAAGTCTATAAGCGTTTAAGACCTGGGGAACTTGCAACTGTGGAGAATGCGCGGGAACTTTTTGAAGGAATGTTTTCCGCCGACCGATATGACCTGTCAGCCGTAGGCCGCCACAAATTGAATGATCGACTAGGTCTGGATCGCCAGACTCGCCGCGAGATACGGGTGTTAACTCTCGATGATTTTATTGCGGTTGTGCGCCACATTATTCAGATGAATAATGATTCCTCTGCAGTTCCTGATGATATTGATCATTTGGGAAACCGCAGAATTCGAGGGGTCGGGGAGATGCTTCAGCAAAAACTGAGAATCGGAATGATGCGAATAAAACGCACCGTACAAGATCGAATGTCTACGCTTGATATTTACACTTTAACTCCGGCTCAGTTGATCAATGATCGTCCCTTTATGGCCGCGGTGAAAGAATTCTTTACCACAAACCAACTTGCACAGTTTATGAAACAAGAGAATATTCTTTCTGAGCTCGAGCATCTAAGACGGTTAACCGCGATGGGACCCGGGGGACTTACCAAGGAACGCGCCGGGTTTGAAGTACGCGATGTTCATCCTTCGCACTATGGCCGAGTGTGTCCTATTCAGACTCCGGAGGGGCCGAATATTGGTCTTGTGGTGCACCTTTCTAGTTTTGCACGCATCAATGAACTTGGCATTTTGGAAGCACCCTATGCCCGAGTAAAAAACGGTGTCATTACTCCAGAAATCGTTTATTTAACGGCTTTCGATGAAGAACGCTATAATATTGCTGCAGCAGGATTGCTTTACGATGAAACAGGAAAGATTCTTGAAGATGAGGTTGAAGGACGCATCAAGAGCCAACCTGGTCTCATCAATCGAGGAGAGATTGATTATGTTGATATCTCACCCGCTCAAGCGTTTAGCGTATCAACCAGTATCATTCCGTTTTTAGAACACGATGACCCGATTCGGGCGATGATGGGCTCCAATATGCAGCGTCAAGCAGTGCCCTGTCTTAAGCCGGCAGCTCCGCTCGTTGCTACCGGTCTCGAAGAACGGATTGCACGGGATTCAGGAAGATTGATTATTTCCGAGGAAGACGGGATCGTCAAAAAAGTTGATGCCGCTGGAATTGTTGTAAAATCGCGAAACGGAAGTAAAGCTTATAAACTCATTAATTATCTTCGCTCAAATGATTTTACGACCATCACGCATCGACCCATCGTGAATCTTGACCAAAAAGTTAAAAAAGGCGATATCTTAGCAGATGTTTCTTCCTCGGATGGCGGGCAGCTAGCGCTTGGTCAAAATATTTTAGTGGCTTTTCTTTCGTGGGGTGGAGCCAATTTTGAGGACGCTATTGTCCTCTCGGAGCGGTTGGTAAAGGATGATACGTTCACCTCTGTGTACATGATAGATTTTACGATCGCGGTTCGAGATACGAAATTAGGACCCGAGATAACCACCTATGACATCCCCAACGTTGGAGAAGAAAAACTAAAGGATTTAGATGAAGAGGGAATTGTGCGCATCGGCGCGGAGGTCGCGCCCGGTGACATTTTAGTTGGCAAGATTACTCCAAAGGGTGAGGTCGATCTTACTCCTGAGGAAAGACTCTTGAGAGCTATTTTTGGAGAGAAGGCGCGAGAGGTAAAGGATACATCCCAGCGTCTTCCGCACGGCAGGCGGGGTCGCGTCGTAGGAGTGAAGATTTTCTCTCGGGAAAAGGGAGACCAGTTAAATACAGGCATTATCAAACAAATCCAAGTTGAAATAGCGCAACTGCGCAAGATTTCCGTAGGAGATAAGCTCTCGGGACGCCACGGCAATAAAGGAGTCATCTCAAAAATTCTTCCAGTAGAAGATATGCCTTTTTTGGAGGATGGTACGCCAGTTGATATCATCTTAAATCCATTGGGTGTAGCGTCGCGTATGAATATCGGTCAAATTCTTGAAACACACCTTGGTTGGGCAGCAGATAAATTAGGATATCAGGCGATTACCCCAGCATTCCGGGGTGCCAGTGATGAAGAAATTAAAGCAGAGTTGAAGAAAGCCGGCATCCCCACATCAGGCAAGGTGAAACTTTTTGATGGCCGATATGGAGAGGCCTTTGATCAGCCCGTTACGGTAGGGCAAATTTATATAATGAAGCTTGAGCATATGGTGGAGGAAAAAATTCATATGCGATCCACGGGTCCCTATTCATTGATTACCCAGCAACCGCTGGGTGGAAAAGCTCAAGGCGGAGGGCAACGTTTTGGAGAGATGGAAGTATGGGCATTGGAAGGATACGGCGCAGCGTATACTCTGCAAGAAATGTTAACCATAAAATCCGATGATGTATTAGGTAGATCTTCTGCCTATGACGCGATTGTAAGAGGCGAGCCGTTTAAAAGCCCGAACCTTCCTGCCTCGTTTCATGTTCTTTTATACGAGCTGCGCGGGCTTACCTTAGATATGGATCTGATTGAGGCAAAAGAGCAGGTTCAAGAGGCACAAGAAGAGCATGTCGAGCAAAAAGCGGTAAAGGAATTTGCTCAAGATTTGAAGCGTTAGCGAATAAATAAATTTGGCATATGGCGATAAATTCGACAAATTTTCAATCGATTATTATAAAACTCGCCTCGCCCGAGAAGATATTAAGTTGGTCTCGAGGCGAGGTTACGAAGCCCGAGACCATCAACTACCGGACACAGCGTGCCGAGAAAGATGGTTTATTTGATGAGCGGATTTTTGGCCCCGAGAAGGATTACGAGTGTTATTGCGGAAAATATCGCCGAATTCGATACAAGGGCATTGTTTGTGATAAATGCGGAGTAGAGGTAACGCGTTCCATTGTCCGCCGAGAGCGCATGGGTCACATTACGCTCGCGAGCCCTATTGCCCATATTTGGTTTCTGCGCGGGGTGCCCTCTAGAATCGGACTTTTATTTAATTTATCTTTGCCGGATTTAGAGCGGGTGATCTATTTTGCAGGCTATATTATAACCCGCGTGGACGAAGAAGCGAGAAATCATAAGCTGCTTGAGTTAGAGCGAGAGTATAAACAAAAATCTAAAGTATCGTCCAGCCGACAGGACGCGCTTCGGCTCAAAAGTGCATTTGAAAAAACCAAAATTGAGCTCGAGGACCTAAAGCCCTTACGGATTCTTTTGGAAACCGAATATCACCGTTTAAGTCTTAAGTACGCGGATGTTTTTGAAGCAGATATTGGAGCGGAAGCACTTTACAAAATCGCGGGAGAGATAGATTTGCAAACCTTGCAGCGTGATCTTGAAAACGCCTTCTCGGACGCGGAAGCGCAGGAACGGCGCAAAATCATTCGGCGTCTGTCCATGGTAAAAGGTTTAGTGAGAGCGGGAATACGGCCGGAGTGGATGTTTTTAACTGTAATTCCCATCACCCCGCCAGCATTCAGGCCCATGGTAGCTTTGGATGGGGGACGGCATGCAACCTCGGATGTAAACGATCTATATCGTAGAGTCATCAATCGAAATAATCGTTTAAAGAAGCTAATCGGGTTAAGCGCTCCCAATGTCATTATTCGAAACGAAAAAAGAATGTTACAGGAAGCAGTGGACGCCTTGATGGATAACAGTATTCGTCGGGGGCACACAGCCGTAACGTCCAAATCACAAAAACGAGCATTAAAATCGCTCGCTGATGCGCTCCGCGGTAAGCAGGGTCGATTTCGCCAGAACCTGCTGGGTAAGCGCGTTGACTATTCCGGAAGATCGGTTATTGTCGTGGGGCCGGATTTAAAGTTGCACCAGTGTGGAATCCCTAAGCATATGGCCCTTGAGCTTTTCCGCCCTTTTGTGATCGCTAAACTTATTGGCCAGGATTTAGCACACAATATTCGGGGAGCCAACCGTATGATTGATGAGCCGATACCGGATGTGTGGGCTGCACTTGAAGAGGTAATTCGCGACAAATTTGTACTCCTTAACCGCGCACCAACGCTTCATCGTTTGGGTATCCAGGCATTTCAACCCGTGCTGATTGAAGGGAATGCGATTCAGATTCACCCTTTAGTCTGCCAGGCATTTAATGCAGATTTTGATGGTGATCAGATGGCAGTACACGTTCCTTTAACTGCTGAGGCACAAAATGAAGCTCGAGACATTATGCTATCTATTCACAACCTCACGAAATCCGGAACCGGGGAACCGATTGTAAACGCGACACAAGATATCGTACTCGGTATTTATTGGCTTACCAAAATCGCACCGGGTGCTGCCGGTGAGTCGAAGTTCTTTGCAAGTCCTAATGAGGCGATTTTGGCATACGAATTTGGAGCAGTGGATTTACGGGCCAAAATTAGAGTGGCGATTACCGATACCCCGAAATATAAAAATGCCGTTGAGGCGGGAAAAGATTTTATCGATACATCCGTCGGCGGGTTACTGTTTAACAGCGTTTTACCCGACGACTTCGATTTTGTGTCGGGAGAGATTCAAAAAAAGGATCTGGGAAGGATGGTGGCCGTTTTGATTACTCGCTATGGCCGAGGCGCCGTTCCCCCGATTTTAGATAAAATAAAAGAGCTCGGATTTAAATACGCAACGGTATCGGGCATTTCATGGGGAATTGATGACCTGAAAATACCCAAGGAAAAACCAAAGTTGGTCAAAGAAGGGCAAGTACAAGCGCTTGAGGTGGAAAGACAATACAATGACGGGCTTTTAACGGATAATGAACGATATCGTAAAGTGGTTGAGATTTGGAGTGGGGTTATGAAAAGGGTAAATGGATTGGTACCGAAAGCGCTCGATGAATTTGGCTCTGTCTATATGATGGTTGCTTCCGCTGCACGGGGAAGTTGGGATCAGGTAGCACAGATTTCGGGAATGCGGGGCCTGGTAAGAAATCCGGCAAATCGGATTATTGAACTGCCAATCATTTCGAACTACAAAGAGGGTTTGGGGGTGTTGGAATATTTTATCTCTACACATGGTGCCCGGAAAGGAGCCGCCGATACCGCGCTTAAAACCTCCGCAGCTGGATATTTGACCCGCCGTCTAGTGGACGTTGCTCAAGATGTGATTGTAGAGGAGAGGGATTGTAAAGGAGATGAAGGGCTCCGATTCACGCGCAACGAGGCCGAAGATTATGGAAGGGGATTTGCCAATTCCGTTTTCGGTCGAGTTCTTATTCGTGACGCCAGAGACCAACATGGTACCGTTTTGTTTAAAAAAGGACACCTTTTAAGCTTTGAGGACGCTGAGGCGATTGAAAAAGGAGAGATTGCAGAGATTCATTTGCGTAGTCCCTTGACCTGCCGAACACTACGGGGAATTTGTCAGTCGTGTTACGGGTACGATTTAGGAACCAATGATTTAGTTGTGGTTGGTGAAGCAGTGGGCATTATTGCTGCTCAAGCCATTGGAGAGCCCGGCACCCAGCTTACGATGCGTACATTCCACACCGGTGGAGTTGTTGTGGGGGGAGACATTACGTTGGGACTGCCCCGGGTTGAGGAGCTTTTTGAGATTCGTGTACCTGCCAGCCACGCGATTATATCCGAATATGAGGGGATAGTTTTAGACATTACAGAAGTAGGAAGAGAGAAAGTGGTTAAAATTTTACTTGGGGACGAGGCAAAAAAATCTGGAAAAAGCGCAAAAAGTAAAGAGGTAAAAGAATATCTTATTCCGTTTGGCCGTTTAGTGGTCACCCGGAAAGGAAGTAAGGTGAATCCCGGAAGTCGTCTGTCAGATGGTCCCTTTGACCTTAGAGCCCTTTTTTCGCTTGCAGGAAGCGAGGTAGTTAAGCGCTATATTTTAGCAGAGGTTTCGCGTATCTATACTTTGCAGGGGGCTTCGATTAATTTCAAGCACGTAGAGATTATTATCCGTCAAATGTTCTCATGTGTGCGTATTACCGATGCCGGCGCGAGCACGTTTGCTATAGGTGACGTTATTAAACGCACTACTTTTGTCGAAGAAAATGAAAAAATTAAAAAAGAAAACGGCACGCTTGCAAAAACCGAGCCCGTTATTTTGGGAATTACTCGTTCAGCCTTAACGTCGGCGAGCTTTCTTGCGGCCGCGTCTTTTCAAGAGACGACCCGGGTTTTAATCTCAGCTGCCCTGGAGGGGAAGGAGGATAAGTTGCGAGGGTTGAAAGAGAATGTAATCATCGGCCGCATGATCCCTGCGGGTACCGGATTTCGCAAAAAAGAAAACGCCGCTATTCGTAAAACAGCACACAAAGAAAAAATAGAGACTTCGTGAGTCGAGGTTGTTTATACTTCAATTACCACCGGAAGAACCATGGGTCTGCGGTGGGTTTTTTGAAAGAGGAACTTGCCGACCTCGTCTCGGAGGTTGTTTTTTACCCATGCCCAGTTGATTGGATGCATATTTTTAGTATCATTCTCCACGATTTTTTTGATGAGCTGGCGCGTTTGATACAAAAGTTCCTTAGATTCTCGCAGATAGATAAACCCGCGTGAGATAATATCCGGGGAGCCGCGTAATTTTCCGGTACTGGCATCTATCGTTGCAATCAGAACAAAAATACCATCCTCGGCTAGCATTTGCCGATCGCGCAGGACCACCTCTTGAACGTCGCCTACACCCAAACCGTCCACCATTATATAGTTTGCCGGCACGTATTCTTTGGTTAAAACAACCGAATTTTCCCTAGCTTCGAGCACCTGTCCATTGTCGGCAACGATAATGTTTTTATCCGTGATCCCGGCACGGCGCGCAACCTGTGCATGGATTCTAAGAAACGAATGATTTCCTTCAATAGGCATAAAATATTGGGGTTTTACCGTCTCAATCATCAATTTTAAATCTTCTTGTTTGGCATGTCCGCCGGCATGAATATCGAGCATTCGATAGTTAATAACTTCCGCACCGTCACGATAAAGTTTGTCGGTCAGGAATTGCACGGACCGTTCGTTTCCAGGTATTACCGATGAGGAAAAAACAACCGTATCACCGGATTCTAATTTTAAGTATTTGTGCCGCTTGGTAACGATGCGCATGAGCACTGCATTTTCTTCTCCTTGAGCACCGGTTGCAAGAATCATAACTTTGTTCGAAGGGTATCTTTTTATCTCCGAGGCACTGATTAATATGGCCGGATTGATTTTTATATAGCCAAGGCGCGAGGCAATCTCGATATTTGCTTTCATGCTTCTGCCATCAATCACTACTCGCTTATCATATTTTTCTGCAATCTGGAGGATTTCGTTGAGCCTTCCTAAAAGGGAAGCGAAGGTTCCAATAATCAATCGTCCCTTGGCATTTTTTATAATGGTTTCCATTTCGTGCTGAATATCAACTTCGCTAAATTGATGCCCTGTCTCCCGCGCGTTCGTGCTATCGGACATCAACAAGAGAACATTTTTCTTGGAAAGATTTTTTAGCTTATCCATTTCGGTTACACCGCCGATTGAGGAGCGGGTATCAATTTTAAAGTCCCCGGTATGGACCAAAATCCCAATGGGTGAGTGAACAATTACGCCGACCGAGCCGGGTATATTGTGGGATACACCGAAAAATTCTATCTGAAAAACGCCCAAATCCAATTTCGTATCATTGTTGATCTCAACGAGATTCAGGCGGCCTCCGATATCTTGATATTCGACTTGCCGTTTTGCAATGATGGCAAGCGTAAGATCGGTTCCATAGAGCGGTATCTGGGAGCCCAGTTTTGGCATGACATGCGGGATGGCGCCAATATGATCGTAGTGGGCGTGCGTGATGATCGCAGCTTTTATTTTATTCTTTTTCGGTAGAAGGGATTTGATATTCGGAATGATATAGTCAATGCCCGGCATATTTTCTTCAGGAAACTGCAGTCCGATATCAATAATGATAATATCTCCGTGATACTTCGAACCGGGATCCAGATATTCCAGATACATCATGTTTCTGCCCACTTCTTCTAAGCCACCAAGGGGTACTACGCGAATCTTTGCGTCTTTAGATCCTGCGGGTACCATAATTTTCTCTACAGATTTTGCTTTCTTCACCTCTTCGAGCGCATCAAGCGGGGCTATAACCCTTCCAGAGGTTTTAGTGAATTTTTCCCTTCTTCCAGGATGTATTTTTTGTTTTGTAATCATATCGTATAAATTATTTTTTAATTATTTTGTGCCCCCGAGAGGATTTGTCCGCCAAAGGCGGATCCGCCTTTGGCGGAAACCTCTTTAGGAGTTGTGCCGAGGGGGAGATTCGAACTCCCATGTCCTTGTGGACGCTAGCTCCTGAAGCTAGTGCGTCTGCCAGTTCCGCCACCTCGGCAAACTTACTTAACAAATATTTTCCAAACGCGCTCGGTGTACATATGCCACCGATGGACGTTTGCAAATCGTTCTCCTGGAATCGTGATAATCTCAGTGTCAAATCCTTTGAGCGATGGAGGGGCGATATATAGATAATGGGGTGAGTAGAGAAATACCGCCGGCACATCTTGCCTTATTTCTTTTAAGAACTCAACATATTTATTTTTTCGTTTTGCGCGGTCGGTAATGGTTCGCGCCTCTTCCAGAAGTTTATCGACGTTTTTATTGGCGTAAAGCGCAATATTCAAACCCGGATCATTCATCTGAGAAGAGTGCCAGAACGCAAAGAGATCCGGATCCAGACCGATCACCTCCCCAAAAAGTAATGCTTCGTACTCCCGTGGCCGGATCACATTTTGATTCAGGTCGCCGATCTCAAAGATTCTAATGTCGGTTTTTACACCTAGTGTTTGCCACATGGTGCGAAGGCGCTGGGCAACCGCTACCAACTCCGGGGTATTAGCGGTCGAAAGAGAGAACTGTAATTCGACCGACCCTTTCTTTTTTTCTTTTTTTTCGCGAATTTTCGTCTCGTCATTTATCTTCCACCCTGCATTCTCGAGGATTGCCTCGGCGCTTGCCAGATTAAAGCTCGTAAGCTGGAACGGGGGAGCGTATTCTACAATATCCGGAGGGATGGGGTCATCGAGCGTCACACCGTAGCCACCTAATACTTCCTCTACCAAGCGGGGTTTGTCCACCGCTTTGTCCAGCGCTTCTCGGATTTTTTTACTTTGCAGAAGCTCGGATTTATTCTGATTAAAAAATACTCCAAATATCCGCGGGAGGGTGAGAGTTTTTAATCGTTTCTCAATGTTTTTTTCTTCTCGTAGGGAATTTACATTTTCTGCGGAAAGAGAACTTGCCGCATCAACACCTCCTTTTTTAAAGGCGGTCAGAAGTTCATCTTCGGAATTGTAAAATAGTAATTCGATCCGGGTGATAAAAGGTTTTTTTAGAGCGTAGCTCTTAAACGCTTTTAAGCGATAGACTGTAACAATACCTTCAGTGTTGCGCTTTATCCTTTGTATCTTATACGGTCCGGAACCGATCACGCGGCGATTGAGCTCGGAAAGGCTAAATTGTTCAGGGGTCGTATCCTTCCAAATATGTTTTGGCAAAATCCCGAGCGTGGCATTTCCCAAAAAAGGCGCGTAGGCCCTTTTGAGCCAAAAGCGGATTGTTTTATCATCTATAACCTCAATCTCAACTCCTTCCCAATTGGCCCGCAAGGGGCTTTTTAGTGCAGGATTTTTTACTGCCTGAATGGTAAAGGCAATATCACGCGTCGTTAAGGGTTCGCCGTCATGCCAGACCAAATCATTTTTTAGGGTAAATGTATAAGAAAGCCCGTCTTGAGAAATTTCTACTGCGGAGGCCATATTCTTTTCAAGCTCCCCATGGCCATCGGGCTTCATAAGCCCCGCATAAAGGAGATTGACAAGATCGCGATCCACATCGGTGCTCGCAAGAAGCGGATTTACCAGATGCGGGATGCCAACAATTCCTTCCTTAAAACTTCCGCCGGAGATTGGAAGAGCAAGCGCAAAACGGTTCTGAAGTTGGGTCCATACCCCCACCGTGCCGATACCCATGATAAAAATAAGAATCAAGACCGTTACCTTCTCCCATACGTGAAGCCCGCGAAACACAATGCGTAGCTCTAGAAAAGAGGGAAAGTCGATCCGTTTAAAAAAAATGGAGGATAATTTTTTTTTCACGTTCAAGTGAGTATTTTTCGTCTGTGCGATTACTGAGCAAGCAAACTTAAAATAGCAAGAATAATAAAGAGGGCGGCAAAGATGATCGTAGAGGTAAAGAGGATTTTTTCAAAACCGCGTTGGGTGCGGTAGATATTGGATTCCCCTCCAAAGACGGCTCCTAAACCTGTGCCTCGTTGTTGCAATAAAATGGCGCCAACCAGTAAAACGGCCACGACGAGCTGGATATAGGGCAAAAGAGTGCTTAAAACCTGCATTTTCTATAGTATAGCGCAACGGAAGAAATAGTCAACCCCGTTAGGCAATATCGCGTGCGGCAGCGTTAAGTCTTAAGATGGAGTTTATCTAGGTACTTCCTTTATAAATAACAGCCCATACAGAGTTTTTGAGGGCGGCCGCAGACTTAATTCGCGATATTGCTAACAGGGTCAAGTCCTATTTGAATAGGTCTTTGGAGCGGAGGTTTTTGTGGTACGAGATGGCAAAGCGGTGGGCTTCGTTGCGGATTGCTTGAAGTAGGTGGAGGAGTGGCTGCGGGTTTTCTTTGAGCTTAATGACTTTGCCGCTCGGTAGATATAATTCCTCTTCGCGTTTTGCAAGGGCTACGATTTTTATATTTTTTTTCTTACCCCGGGTGCTGCACATACGATTTGCAAGGAGCGCGGCATTAAGTTGCGCTTTTCCGCCGTCAATTAAAATAACATCCGGCGTTGCCCATCCGCGGTGGGCAAGACGGCGACTTAAGGTTTCCTTTATCATGGCTACGTCATTTGGCCTTCCCACGAGTTTTATTCGGAACTTCCGGTATTCGTTTTTATCTGGTTTTCCGTCTGTAAATACCGCCATGGATCCCACGGCAAACTGGCCTTGCAGGTTTGAAATATCAAACGCCTCTATTCGCCGAATTGCCCGGGACCCCAAAAGGGTTTGAAGGTAACGTGTTCCTTTTTGGCGATAGGTTGCATCATCGCGACTAAGAAATTCGCGATGGGAAAAAACATTTTCTAGTGCGCGGATTTGATTGCGAAGAGCCGCAGCTTTTTCGTACTCTTTTTTTTGAGCAAAGACCCCCATCTCTTTTTTAAGCATCACGGCTACGGTCTTATGTTTGCCCGAGAGAATTTTTTTTAGAAGTTGGATATGTTTTTGGTAGGTTTTTTTGCGTAAAAAAACATCTGGGTAGAACGTAGGCCAGGTTTTTTTCTTAAGACAACAAATTCCTAAACAGCGGTCGAGCTCAGCTGACTGGCAGGGACGGATATGAAGCGTTTTACCCGATAGACTGCATTGGCAATAAGGAAAAATTTTTCGAAGCATGTGGAGTACGGTTTTAATTGCGCCTCCATCGGTAAACGGCCCAATGTAATGGGTAGAATCTGTCCTGAGTTTGTTTGTGGTGAGCTTGTCGAATCTGTCAAAGGGTTGGTGGGTAAGGAAAAGTTTAGGGAATTGATTCAGGGTAAAGCCCACATAGAAATATCTTTTGTCATCGCGCATAACAACATTGTATTTCGGGCGATGTCTTTTTATGAGTTCGGCCTCCTGGATCAGTGCTTCAATATCGGATTCGAGTCCTTGCCAATCTACTAAAGTAGATTCTTGAAGCATCGCATTTTTTCGGGTGTCCAAGCCTCCTCGAAAATAGGAAGCCAGGCGCATCTTTAAATTTTGCGCTTTGCCGATATAGATGGTTTTTCCCGCGCGATTTTTAAAAAAATAAACACCCGGCGAGGATGGTATGATACGAGTCATTTTTTTTCTTATAAACACGATCCTATTATACGGATTATCTGCAGTTTTGACAAGGCGTCGGCGCCTTATTCATTGACAGGTACTTGACGGGCGTATAGAATAGAGAACTTATGTCAAAAATACCCAAAAAAGAAGTGATCCATATTAAGGGTGCGCGGGCGCACAACCTGAAAAATATCACGCTCGATATTCCCAAGAATAAACTGGTCGTGATCACCGGTCTTTCGGGTTCGGGTAAATCTTCTTTGGCGTTTGATACCATCTATGCTGAGGCCGAACGGCGTTTTGTAGAATCCCTTTCAAGCTATGCACGACAATTTTTGGGGATTCGGGAAAAGCCGGATGTTGATGCTATTGAGGGACTTTCTCCTGCGATTGCGATTGACCAACGCACCATTTCTAAAAATCCGCGCTCCACGGTCGGGACGATTACAGAAATTTATGACTATCTGCGTATTCTTTTTGCACGCTTGGGCGAACCGCATTGTCCATCGTGCGGACGCGCGGTAAAGAAACAGACGATTGACGAGATGATTAGCCGTATTCTTAAACTTCAGAAAGGATCTTTGGCGCTCATTTTAGCCCCTGTTGTCAGGGATCGAAAGGGCGAGCATAAAAAAATTCTTTCAGAAATTCAGAAAAAAGGGTTCTTGCGTGTTCGCCTAGATGGCGGCGTGATGCGAACGGAGGAAGCATTGGACCTGGATATTGATCCCAAGAAGCGTCACTCGATTGATGTAGTTGTAGATCGTATTTTGCTTGAGGGGTTGGAGAAAAGCCGCCTGCGCGATTCCCTGGAGACGGTTTTAAGTTTGACCCAGGGGATGGTAACCGTAGCCCAGGAGGGAAAGCCTGATAATATTTTTTCTGAAAATTTTTCTTGCTCAATCTGTTCTCTTTCGCTGCCCCCTATTGAGCCGCGACTTTTTTCTTTCAATAGTCCCTACGGCGCCTGTGCTTCCTGCACTGGTTTGGGCAGCCGTCTGGAAGTAGACCCCGAGCTCATTATTCCTAATAAAGGCCTTACGCTTGCGGAAGGTGCAATCCAGCCGTGGGCGCGGGCATCCCATCGGGTAGGCAGGCAATCGTGGTACGGGTGGATGCTTGAGGATTTGGCAAAAGAACATAAGTTTTCATTAAATGAACCGGTTGGGAAATTACCAAAAAAGATTATTGATATCATCCTCCATGGACAGAGCTCCCCGGAAGATAAAGATGCTTTTGAGGGTGTGATTCCTAATTTAGAACGCCGTTGGAAAGAGACGGACTCTGACTGGACACGATCAGAAATTGAACGTTACATGCGAATTGAAGTCTGTCCGGCATGCCGTGGCCAGCGGCTTCGCCGCGAGGCGCTTTCGGTTTTCATTGGCGGCAAGAATATCTCAGAGATTGTAAAGTTTTCTATTGAGTATGCAATAGATTTTATGCAGCGCTTTGAGCGCGTACTCGAGAGCAAAAGGGAAAAGGCGGTTTCCAAACCGCTTCTAAAAGAAATTTTAAGGCGATTCCAGTTTTTAATGGATGTGGGTTTGGAATATATCACATTGGATCGCTCCTCAACCACGCTCTCGGGCGGGGAGGCGCAACGGGTACGGTTGGCCACTCAAATTGGCTCTGGTCTTTCGGGGGTTATTTATGTGCTAGATGAACCCTCGATTGGACTGCATCCCAGAGATCACAGCCGCTTAATTCAAACACTCAAAAATCTGCGTGATCTGGGGAATACCGTTTTGGTTGTTGAACATGATCGAGATACCATGGCCAATGCCGATTGGATTATTGACCTTGGACCGGGTGCGGGCCGACACGGCGGCAAAGTAATTTTTGAAGGCACTTATGAACAATTGCAAAAGGCAAAAACGATTACCGGAGATTATTTAGCTGATCGAAAGAAAGTTACCATTTCTTCCAAGGACCGTCCTTGGAAGCCGACGAAGGGCGGTCCTTCGCTAAAAATCAAAGGCGCGGGCGAGCACAATCTTAAAAATATTGATGTTGAGATTCCTTTAGAGAAGTTTGTTTGTGTGAGCGGAGTTTCGGGATCAGGAAAATCCACGCTCGTAGATGATATTTTGGCGCGCGCACTCTACCGTCACTTTTATGGATCTCGCGAATCACCCGGAAAGCATAAAGCCATTGAAGGGATAGAGCATATTGATAAAGTGATCGTGGTGGATCAATCTTCCATTGGCCGCACCCCGCGTTCAAATCCTGCGACCTACACCGGTGCTTTTAGCATTATCCGTGAATTATTTGCTCAAACCCGTGATGCCAAAGCCCGCGGGTACAAGGCTGGCCGGTTTAGCTTTAATGTGAAAGGCGGGAGGTGCGAGGAATGTGAAGGTCAGGGTGTAAAAAAAATCGAGATGCACTTTCTGCCTGATATCTATGTGGAGTGCGAGGAATGCAAGGGAACACGCTACAATCCCGAAGCCCTTGCTATTAACTATAACCATGAAAACATTGCTCAAGTTTTGGATAGGACGACTGAGGACGCGCTTGAATTTTTTAAAAATATCCCGCAAGTAAAATCCCGGCTTCAAACCTTGGTAGATGTCGGACTTTCATACATGAAGCTGGGTCAACCTGCCACGACGCTCTCGGGTGGGGAGGCGCAGCGGGTGAAACTCGCAACCGAGCTTGCCCGAAAAACAACTGGTAAAACTCTTTATATTTTAGACGAGCCCACGACCGGTCTTCATTTTGAAGACATCCGAAAATTGTTGGGTGTGCTTTCGGCCCTTGTTGAGAAAGGAAATACCGTTTTAGTCATTGAGCACAATCCCGATGTTTTAAAAAATGCCGATTGGATTATTGACTTAGGTCCCGGAGGAGGAGAGAAGGGAGGGGAGGTTATTGCAGTAGGCACTCCACAAGAGATCGCGAGCAACAAAAAATCCTACACAGGAAAATGGCTCTAAGCGATCCTCCTTGACAGCTTTTTGGCAAAGAGTATAATGGCTCCATTGAGGTCTTGGCATTCTGCAGTCGAGAGTGCCAATTAGAAACAATGATTTAATACGATATGACTAAGATAAAACCTTTAGGAGATCGATTACTGCTTGAAGCTCTCTCAAAAGAGGAGCTCGAGGGTCGTACAAAATCTGGTATTGTAATTCCGGATACAGCCGAGAAAGAACGGCCGGAACAGGGAAAAGTGATTGCAGTCGGCGAGGGACGCCGGACCGATCAAGGCACTCTGATCCCGCTCGCTATCAAAGCAGGCCAGCGCGTCTTATTTTCCAAATATGGTCCCACAGAAATTAAGGTCGATGATAAAGAATACCTAATTGCCAAAGAAGAAGACATTTTGGCAATTCTAGAATAAATAATAAATATGGCAAAGCAAATTGTTTTTGATGAAAAAGCGCGTGAAGCTCTGAAGAAGGGAGTGGATACGCTTGCAAACATCGTAAAAATAACCTTGGGTCCCAAAGGCCGCAATGTAGTGCTGGATAAAGGGTTCGGCGCGCCTACGATTACCAATGACGGTGTTACGATTGCAAAAGAAATCGAGCTTGAAGATAGAGTGGAAAATCTCGGAGCAGAGCTGATAAAAGAGGTGGCTACCAAAACGAATGACGTTGCCGGTGACGGTACCACCACCGCAACACTTTTGGCGCAAGCGATTGTTTCAGAAGGGCTTAAAAATATTGCAGCAGGCGCCAACCCGATGAGCTTAAAACGTGGGGTTGAACGCGCATGCGAAGTGGTAGTGGAAGGATTGAAAAAGATCTCAACCCCGATCTCAAAAAAAGAAGAGATCGCGCAGGTGGCAACTATTTCGGCAAAAGATCCTGCGATTGGCGAGAAGATTGCCGAGGTCATCCATACGGTCGGAAAAGACGGAGTGGTGACCGTTGAGGCATCACAAACGTTCGGCATCTCTCATGAGATTGTTGAAGGCCTGCAGTTTGACAAGGGTTACATCTCGCCCTACATGATTACGAGTACCGAACGGATGGAAGCTATTTACGAGGATCCAAAGATTCTGATTACGGATCGGAAAATTTCTTCTATTAATGATATTTTACCGCTTTTAGAAAAACTCTCTCAAGCAGGAAAGAAAGAGCTCGTGATTATTGCTGATGAGGTAGACGGCGAGGCTTTGGCAACCCTGGTGGTAAATAAGATTCGCGGTATTTTTAACTCTCTTGCCATTAAATCACCCGGCTATGGAGACCGCCGTAAGGAGATGTTGGAGGATATTGCGGTTATCACGGGGGCCCAGGTAATTTCGGAGGAAACCGGAATGAAGATCGAAAATACTGAACTTTCCATGTTAGGAGGCGCTCGCAAAATTATTGCAACGAAAGAAAATACCACGATTGTAGATGGGAAGGGCGAGAAAGCCGAGATTGAAAAACGAGTGAATCAGATTAAAACCCTAATTGAAAATACGGATTCAGATTTTGATCGCGAAAAACTAGAAGAACGTTTGGCAAAACTTTCCGGAGGAGTTGCCGTAATTCGCGTGGGAGCGGCCACCGAAGTTGAGCAAAAAGAAAAGCAGCACAGGATTGAAGATGCCATCTCTGCAACCAAAGCCGCAATTGAGGAAGGTATTGTGCCCGGCGGTGGAGTAGCGTTTATTCGGGTTTTACCTCTTTTAAATAAAAAACCCGATGATCTTAAGGGAGTGCGAGCAAGTCAGGACGAGTGGCTAGGGTTTCGCATTGTGCGCAATGCTATTGAAAAACCGTTGTGGCAGATTGCAGAGAATGCCGGTGTCTCTGGCGCGGTTGTGGTAGGGAGCGTTCGCCGGTCTCGAGGCAATCGAGGCTATAATGCCGCAACAGGACGTTATGAAGATTTAATAGAAGCAGGCATTGTGGATCCTACAAAAGTGACGCGTTCTGCAATTCAGAATGCGGCCTCGGCCTCCGCGATGCTGCTTACGACCGAAGCTGTGGTTGCTGAGAAACCCGAGAAAAATCCGCCAGCCGGCGGAGGAGGACCGCAAATGCCGCCGATGGACGGAATGGGTATGTAAGGCGAATTTACTCAAAACAAAACAGTCCCGTCAACGACGGGACTGTTTTGTTTGTCTTGTTTTTTATTTAAGGATTGTTACAATGGAATCATGACTACAACACTGTGGATTATTGTTGGTATTGGTGTTGCCATCATTGTGTGGGCTATTTATACTTATAACCGTTTAATTACATTTCGGTTTCGGGCACACGAGGGATTATCCGATATTGATGTACAATTGAAGCGACGCTATAATTTGATTCCGAATCTTGTAAATGCAGTTAAGGGATATATGCAGCACGAAAAAAGCGTTTTGGAGGGCGTTACTGAAGCGCGCACCAGAGCCATGCAGTCCGGCGGTTCACCTATTGATAAAACAGAACAAGAAAACATACTCTCAAGCACTTTAAAAACCCTTTTTGCAGTTGCTGAAAACTACCCAGACTTAAAGGCCAATGCGAATTTTTTGGATTTGCAGCGAGAGCTTGCAGATACGGAAAACAAGATCCAAGCCTCTCGCCGATTTTACAACACCACGGTTCGTGATCTAAATACCAAAATCCAGTCATTCCCACCTAATCTTATTGCCCGTATCTTTAAGTTTTCTGAAGAAAAATTCTTCGAAGTAGATAATGAGGCCGAACGCGAGTCGGTGCAGGTGAAGTTTTAGGATCTCTAACAGGATGAGTCTTTATCAATATCGCGATTCGAATCTTCGAAAAACGTGGCTTTTGTTTACGGTCTTTTTAGTTTTTGTTATTGGAATTGGATGGGCATTTAGTTGGATATATGGTAATTCGGGTATTTTAGTTTTTGCTGTCGTCTTTAGTATTATCATGAACGTGATCGGTTATTGGTATTCTGATAAAATTGTCTTGAAGATGGCGCGCGCCCGTCCGGTTGAGAAAAAAAACGCCCCAGAACTTTACAATATCGTAGAGAATTTAGCGATTACCGCCGGCCTTCCGATGCCCAGGGTTTACTTGGTGAATGATCCGATACCCAACGCATTTGCTACCGGACGTAATCCAAAGCACGCCGTGGTTGCGGTTACCTCGGGTCTTTTGGAGCGGCTTGATCGGTCAGAGCTTGAAGGTGTTTTGGCGCACGAGCTTTCGCACGTGGGTAATCGCGATATGCTTTTGTCCACGGCGGTAGTGGTGCTCGTTGGGTTTGTTGTACTTTTATCGGATTTCTTTTTGCGCTCTCTTTTTTATAGAAGTATGTTTGGCGGAGGGAATAACCGCGGCAGAGGGGGAGCCGTGCTGATGATTATCGGAATTGCGCTTGCGATTGCCTCTCCGATTGTTGCCGTGCTCATGCAGCTTGCAATTTCTAGGAAGCGCGAATTTCTTGCCGACACTTCTGGAGCATTACTGACTCGTTATCCCGAGGGGTTAGCCTCAGCTCTTGAGAAAATTTCTCGTTATTCCGGACCCATGCGGGTTGCAAATAATGCAACCGCGCACTTGTGGCTTTCTGATCCGCACGGTAAGAAACATGGTAGAATTGCAAAATTATTTATGACTCATCCGCCGATCGAGGAGCGGATTAAAAGATTAAAAGGCTTAAAAATATAAAAATATGTTTATTGGAATACTTCTTATTATTGTTGGCTCTGTATTTCTTCTTAAGAATCTAGGGATTCTAACTCAGGGAGTGTGGGAGCTTGTGTGGCCAGCCGCACTGGTTGCATTCGGTATCTATTTAATCTACAAAAACCATCGTCTGCGCATCTGGCGCGAGAAAATTTGGCATAAGCTTGAGTAGTTTTGGAAGGGTGGCAGAGTGGTCTAATGCACATGCTTGGAGAGCATGAGTGTGGGAAACCGCACCGCGAGTTCGAATCTCGCCCCTTCCGCATCTAACAGCTAACATGAAGTACCTTGTAGGCAACTTACTATATAAATTTATCGGACGCGTTAGTATAAAAATATGAAGAAACTAAAGAATGTAAATCCTTGGATAAAAGTTATTGTTATTTTAATATTGTTAACTATTTTATTTACCCTTTTTTTAAAGAAAGGGTCCGACAAATTTAATTACAGAGTTATAGACGAAAACAATAATTTAAGTGTTCAATTTTATGATTCTTATTTTTTACAAATCAATAGCCCGGTACGAATCTTAACACCATTCATAGAGTCCTATTCATATATACAAATAGGTAAATTTTATCAATGGGAAAAAGATGAAAACAACAAAGATTATTTAGGTTCTATTTTAGGAGAGAGATGTGATGGAATAAATTGTTTTTATTATAGATGTCATGGAATTCATATGAGCAAAGGAACAGCTTATGGATACACTTTTTATGACGGTGAAGAATTTAATTACGAAACTTGTTATGGTTTTAAAATTGGAAAAAAATCAGACATTATCTACTAGCCCGTTATGACGATTTAGTAATGTAGATAACTTTCCACCAGTGTTTGCCTTGTAAGTAACCAACGACGATTCCTAAAAGCAAAAGTATTACGGATCCTACATGATGGATCCTATACCACTGTTGCCAGGTAAAACCAAGTCCGTACTTGTCAAAATCTTTTACAAGAAGATTAATTATGGGAATTTCAATTGCCGCATGAATAAGAAAGCTTGCAATAATCCCAAGAATTATAAAAAGAGATAGGTAAAC
>JADFMT010000014.1 GCA_022563755.1 Patescibacteria group bacterium
ATTCCGGGTTTTCAAGGGAGTGCAAAATACGAAAAATTTTATGCGCGTTCCAAAACGCCCATGACCGGAGGATTTATTGGCAAAGAACCGGTAATTTTAGAAAAAGACATTAAAGCACTTCGTCAAATCTTAGAGGATCAGTTGCGTCAAACATTGGGGGCGCGTCTTGCTGATGAGATCCCGGATGAGTTTTTTGTACCCGCAAATGAAGCACGTTACACATTTTCACAGAAAGAAGTAGATCTGCAGGCAGGAGCCCAGAGCGAAACTTTTCGTATACAGCTTGTAGGTGAGCTGAGAACTTTTTTTGTGAGGCGTTCTGATGTGGAGAAGAAATTGTTAGAGGAGTACCGCGAAGATAAAGATTTCGACCACTTGAGGATTCATAATTTTGACGATCTTGAATTTCTTGTACGCGACGTGGATTTTGAGAATCTCTCGTTAACTCTAGAGGTTTCCGGCCAGGCTCAAGTCGTATGGGGCATGGATGAGGAGGTTTTGCGAGAACAACTTGCCGCAGCCTCTGGCAAGACGAGTCGTCTTAAAGTATTTGAAGCGTATCCGCAAATCCGGAATGCGAACATGGTATTTAAACCCTTCTGGTGGCAGGTTTTTCCCCGAGACAAAGATAAAATTGTTATTAATGAAGCGCTTTCAGGCGCCCCGTAAGCGATCTTGACACAAGATCCGATTTGCGCTAAATTGACATTTATATCCTAATGGTCGTAAATCAAGAGTCCAAAGAGACGAAAACGGGAACCGTGATCGAAGCTTTGCCGGATACCATGTTTCGGGTAAAGCTGGATGACGGGCAGGTCATATTAGTCTATCTAGGCGGCAAGATGCGTCATTTTCGTATCCGAGTTTTGATCGGGGACCATGTAAAGGTAGAATTAAATCCCTACGATCCGGCAAAGGGTCGGATCGTTCAGAGATTATGAAGAAGTTTGTCCAAATTTGTAGCTAAATTTATTGTGCTACGTTTTGGGCTCCGCTTATAAATTTATACAAGTTTGGCATGAAAGTTCGAGCATCGGTTAAAGCCATGTGTAAAAATTGCAAAATTATTCGTCGCAAGGGTCGAGTGCGGGTGATTTGCGAAAATCCAAAACATAAGCAGCGACAAGGCTAAAATGGTTAGAATTGCAGGAGTAACTATTCCAGATCAAAAGCGCATAGAATTTGCGCTTCCTTATATTTATGGGATTGGTTTGTCTATGTCCCGAAAAATTTTGGAAAGCTCAAAGGTGAATAAATCAAAGACCACTAAGGATTTAACCGCTGAGGAGGTAAGCCGCATCCGGAGCCTGATTGAGCATGACTATGCGATCGAGGGAGAATTGAGGCGGCAAGTCGCCTCAAATATTAAGCGCCTCAAAGAGATTAAAAGTTATCGCGGTACCCGGCATCTTAGAGGTTTGCCTGTACGAGGACAGCGAACGCGCACCAATTCTCGAACCCGAAGAGGAAATGTTCGCAGGACCACGACCAGCGGTAAAAGAAAGGCAGAGAAGAAATAATGGGTAAAAAACGCATTGTCAAAAAAAGTGCTGTCGGTGTTGGCCAGGAATTGAAAGCGCGTACGCTTCGTCTTCCCAAGAAAAAACTTGAGAAAGGAATTTTATATGTTCAGTCCACTTATAACAATACTATACTTACGTTAACCGACGAGAAGGGGAACGTGGTGATGAGCTCTTCGGCGGGCGTTCTCGGGTTTCGGGGCGCCAGAAAAGGAACCCCTTATGCCGCTGCTAAGGTAGCCGAGTTTTTAGCCGGCAGAGCAAAGATGATTGGCTTGAAGCGGATCCAAATTAATATAAAAGGAGTTGGGGCTGGTCGGGAATCGGCGATCCGGTCGTTTCTTGCCCGCGACATTGAGCTTGATGTAATTCGGGACGTAACCCCGGTACCGCATAATGGCCCCAAGCCTCCGAAACCCCGAAGGGTATGACTATTCGCGTAACGTGCAAAGTATGTAGGCGTCTGGGGTTTTCTGTTTGCGGGAAAATGAAATGTGCGTCGCGCCGAAAACCGTATCCACCGGGAATCCACGGACGACGCGGATCAAAACGAGGAAGACGGATGATATCTGAATATGGAGCACAATTAAAGGAGAAGCAGAAACTTAAGTTTTTATACGGCCTGAATGAACGACCATTTAAAAACCTTGTATCCCGGGCAGCGGCAGTAAAAGGAGCCGATACCACCCGGCGTGTAATCGAGCTTCTGGAAAGACGACTAGATAATGTAGTATTTCGGTTTGGGTTTGCGCCCTCCAGGAGAGCGGCACGACAAATGGTAAGCCACAGGCATATTTTAGTAGACTTGCGGCCCGTGACGATTTCTTCCTATACCGTAAAGATCGGTCAGAGTATTCAGATCCGGTCTCGTAGTCTTTCTTTGGGTCTTTTCCGAGATCTTGATTTACATCTTAAAAAATACGAGCCGCCCTCCTGGTTGCTTTTGGATAAAGATAAAAAAGAAGGCCGCATTGCGACTTCTCCCAAGGCCGATGAGGCAGAGAGCGGCATTAATCTTCCGGCCATTATTGAATTTTATTCTCGTTAATCCCATAATGTACTAGATT
Source organism: Patescibacteria group bacterium (assembly GCA_022563755.1). Classification (GTDB taxonomy): domain Bacteria; phylum Patescibacteriota; class Minisyncoccia; order HO2-45-28; family HO2-45-28; genus JADFMT01. The sequence goes on from JADFMT010000014.1 coordinate 2,588, forward strand.
AAAATATAACTTATTATGGAAACCACTATTGTTTTACCATCAAAACCGCGTATCGTCTCGGAAGAGAAAGATCGAGGCGTCTACGAAATTGACGGCCTTTATCCGGGTTATGGTCATGTATTAGGAAACAGTTTGCGACGCATCCTGTTGTCATCTCTGCCCGGGGTTGCACCTACTCGAGTGAAGATCGAAGGAGTTTTCCACGAATTCTCTACGATCCCGGGTGTTAAAGAAGATGTCATTGCCATCCTTTTGAATCTTAAGAAGTTGCGTTTTAAAATGACGACCGATGAACTCCAGGTGGTTCGCCTGCGAGTAAAGGGTGTGAGGATTGTGACCGCTAAAGATCTTGAACTGCCGGGACAGGTCGAGGTAGCAAACCCTGGCTCGCTCATTGCAACTTTAACGGAGAAGGACGCGGTACTTGCGATAGAGCTCGTTTTGGAGAAGGGGTTGGGGTATGTCACAAGGGAGGTTTTACAAAAAGAGAAAGCCGAGGTTGGTGAGATGATTCTGGACGCCTCGTTCACTCCGATCAGGCGCGTAAATTATGAAGTTGAAAATATGCGCGTAGGAGATCGGACCGATTTTAACCGTTTGCGCCTCATGATCCAAACGGACGAGACGATTACTCCACACCAAGCTCTTGAAGAAGCTATTACGATTATGATTCATCAACTGAAAGCCATCATCGGCTTTAAGGAGCCGGTTGAGGAGATTGCTCCTAAGGAAGAGCCGGTTGTTGAAGAAGTAAAGGAGACCGAAAAACCAACCGTAAAAGATGATAAGGACAAGATCAGAATTGAAGAACTGAACATGTCAAATCGGGTTGCCAACGCGCTTAGAGAAGCAAATATTCGAACCGTGGGAGGGTTGGTCCGCAGGACCAACGAGGACCTTCTGTCTCTTGAGGGAATCGGGGAGAAGGGCTTGCAGGATATTAAGCGCGCCCTAGGTAGGCTTGGTTTGGTCCTTAAAGATTAATTATGAAGCATTTAGTGCACGGTCGAAAATTTGGTAGAGAGCGCAATCAACGTAAAGCATTTTTAAAGGGGCTTACTCGCGCTTTAATTGAACGAGGGCGTATTGAGACGACCGTAGAACGTGCAAAAGAGACCCGTAAAATCGCAGAGAAATTAGTGACCATTGCGAAAAAAGATTCTCTAGCAAATCGGCGGCGGGTGGTTCGCTGGTTAGATAAGGAACTTAGCAAAAAACTTTTCAAAGACATCTCTCCTCGTTACAAAGAACGCCCCGGAGGGTATACGCGAATTACACGGATCGGGAGCCGCGCGGGCGACCAGGCAGATAAAGCGGTTTTAGAATTTGTATAGGTATCATGAAAGAGTCAAAGAAACCAGAAACCATAACCGTTGATGTAAGAGATATTTCGCTAGGACGCGCGGCATCCAAAGCGGCATTTTTGCTTAGGGGAAAAGACCGTCCAGATTTTGCTTATCATCGTGCACCTCTCATTATAATAGAGATTAAAAATTACGATAAAGTAAAGATCGGTACAAAAAAAATGGCGCAGAAAGTCTATATTCGATATACGGGTTATCCCTCCGGGCTTCGGAAAACAAAATTATCAGATCTCTATAAAAAAGATTCCAAAATGGTTTTTCGAAAGGCAGTTTGGGGAATGCTGCCTAAAAATAAACTGCGCAAAGTTTTTATAAAAAATCTTGTATTTTCCGCAAACGGCGGATCCGCCTCTGGCGGAGAATAATATGCCTGTAAAGAAAAAAGAATCCACGCCCACTAAAAAACCTCGAAAGCCCGATACTCCCCCTAAGGTAAAAAAAGAGGAATCGCAAAAATTGCGGTCCCTGAAAGGGTATGTTCAAGCGACTGGACGGCGTAAAACATCTACAGCGGTTGCGCGGCTCTCGCTGGGAAAGAGGGATTTTGTGATTAATAAAAAAAGCCACCCGGATTATTTCTCAACGCTCGAGATGCAGCGGATCATAGAAGATCCGCTCAGAAAATTAAAAGTTCTTGAGCGTTTCGCTGTCATTGTTCGTGTTTCCGGTGGAGGGATTCATTCTCAGGCTGAAGCCATACGCCATGCGATCTCACGCGCGCTCATAAAATATGATCCTGACCTCCGTAAGCGCCTCAAACGTTTAGGCTTTTTGACTCGCGACCCTCGAATGAAGGAGAGGAGAAAATTCGGCCTCAAAAAAGCACGAAAAGCCCCCCAATGGAGTAAGCGCTAAATCGAGGACAAGATTAGTACTTCTAATTAGCACTCTTGACACTAGAGTGCTAATTTTATATAGTGGAGTATGGCAGTAGATGGGCTACTCGACAAGCGCCAAAATAGGATTCTCGACTTTGTAGTTCGGGACTATATTCAGACAAAGGAACCAGTATCCTCGGCGCGGATCCGGAGGCGGTTGCGTCTTAAAGAAAGCCCGGCTACGGTCCGTAATCTGGTAGCGAGCCTGTCGGAGGGCGGTTACCTTGAGCAGCCGCACATCTCGGCTGGTCGTATTCCAACCGACGAGGCCTATCGATATTTTGTTGATCATTTAATGGTGAACGTGGCTCTTGTTCCTTCGGAGATAAAGCGATTTGAAGCAGTCCGGGATATGGATTCTGAGATGATCGCGCGATTTTTTTCCGATGCACTGAATCTTTTAAGTATTACAAGCATCCGAGATGCGGATCATGACTTCTTTTGGCAGTACGGGATTTCTTATCTTTTGAAAGAGCCGGAATTTCATGCCCGAGGACCCGTATCCGATATCGGATATATCCTAGATCACACTGATGAAATGTTTAATATCTATCATCAAATAAGACAAAGCAATACCCAGCTTTTTATCGGTAAAGAAAATCCTGTAAGTCAGGCAACCGGATGTGGAGTATTTTATCTTGTACGCGAGACCTCGGAACAAAAAGAGCGCATTTTACTGATCGGACCTCGACGCATGAACTATGAGCGCGCCTTGGCATTTATTCACTATTTTTTAGAGAGAATATAGATATGGGAGAGGAGAGAAAAATAAAGAAAAAGAAAACCGAACTTGAGTTCATTGAAGAAGATGGAGTCATCGAGCGAGATATTGAGCGGACGTTCAAAAGGCTAAAAACAGAACTGAAGGAGTCCAGAAAACAAGCCAGTGAATATTTATCTGGCTGGCAGCGTGCAAAGGCCGATGCAATAAACCTGCGCCGAGAGGAGGAAAAAAATCGCGAAATGGTTGTAAAGTTTGCAAACGAGCGTCTCCTTGAAGAGCTATTACAGATTGCAGACAGCCTAGAGCTTGCGTTGCGGGAACCGGAGAGGAAAAATACAGCCGGCTGGAAAGAAGGAGTAGAGCGCATCCGTCATCAATTATTGCAAACCATGCGCGGATATGGAGTGAGAGTAATTGAAGCCGTGGGCCTACCCTTTAATCCGGGAGAGCATGAAAGTGTTTTAGAAGAGGAGGTAGACGAGCAAGAAAAGGATCAGTCGGTGTTAGAGGAGCTTCAGAAAGGATATAAAATACACGATAAAGTGCTGCGTCCAACAAAAGTAAAAATTGGAGTTTATAAAAATAATTAATAATAAAAATATGAGTAAAATTTTAGGAATTGACCTTGGAACTACGAACTCAGCCATGGCTATGATTGAGGCCGGAGAGCCAAGAATTATCGAAAATACAGAGGGGAATCGAACCACTCCTTCTATTATAGCGACTTCTAAATCTGGAGAGCGTTTAGTTGGGCTTTTAGCCAAACGCCAGGCTGTTACCAACCCAAAAAATACCATCTTCTCTGTAAAGCGCCTGATTGGTCGGCGCTTTAGTGACGCGGAGGTTGCAAGCGACAAAAAACTCCTACCTTATGATATCCGCGCATCCCAAAATGATGCCGTCGAGGTAAGGGTTGGAGCGCCTTTAGGGGAAGAAAAGTGGCACCGACCGGAAGAGATCTCGGCCATGATTCTTCAAAAATTAAAAAGCGATGCCGAGTCCAAGCTTGGCGAGAAAATTGAAGAGGTGATCATTACGGTTCCGGCCTACTTTAATGACGCCCAGCGAAAAGCTACGAAAGACGCAGGAGAGATTTCCGGGTTTAAGGTCAGGCGCATTTTAAATGAACCGACCGCAGCAGCCTTGGCATACGGACTAAATAAACGCAAAAACGAACAGGTGGTTGTGTATGATTTTGGCGGCGGAACGTTTGACGTCTCAGTACTTGAGATGGGAGACGATGTCATTGAGGTAAAAGCAACGGACGGCGATACCCATCTGGGCGGTGATGATTTTGATCAAAAAATTATCTCATGGATTATTGATGAATTTAAGAAGGAAAGTGGGGTGGATGTTTCAAAAGACACTTTAGCGCTTCAGCGCCTGAAAGAAGCAGCTGAGAAGGCAAAACACGAGCTTTCAAGCACTCCGGATACGGAGATCAATATACCTTTTATTACCTCTGATGCCTCCGGGCCTCGCCACCTTTTACTGAAGCTCACCCGTGCAAAACTGGAAGATTTAGTGCGAGAATATGTTGACCGATCGATTGATATTACAAAAAAAGCGGTCAAGGCCGCGGGTTTTGATATATCCCAGATCAATGAAATTATTTTGGTGGGCGGACAGACTCGGATGCCCGCGATTGCCGAGGCGGTAAAAAACCTTTTTGGAAAAGAAACCAATAAATCCATTAACCCCGATGAGGTGGTAGCTACGGGAGCTGCGGTACAAGCGGGAATTCTTCAGGGTGATGTGCGCGATGTGTTGCTTTTGGATGTAACTCCTCTTTCCTTTGGAATTGAGACCCTGGGAGGGATGAGTACAAAGATCATTGAGCGAAATACTACGGTTCCAGTCTCGCGTTCCCAGATTTTCTCAACCGCAGCGGATAACCAAACTTCAGTGGAGATTCATGTTCTGCAAGGTGAGCGGGAAATGGCTACCCACAATAAAACCCTTGCCCGATTCATTTTAGACGGCATTCCCCCGGCACACCGGGGTACGGCGCAAGTAGAAGTTGCTTTTGACATTGACGCAAACGGAATTTTGAATGTGAAGGCAAAAGATAAAGTTACCGCAAAAGAACAGTCGGTCCGGATTGAAGCCTCAAGCGGGCTTTCCGCAGAAGAGATTGAGCGCATGAAGCAAGATGCTCAGACACACGCTCAAGATGATCGTAAAGCCCGCGAGCTTGCAGAAGCTCGAAACGCAGCTGACACTCTTATCTATACGGCCGAGAAAGCGCTTCTGGACGCGGGAGAGAAAGTGGCAGAGACTGATAGAGGAGTAATGAAAGAGGAGATTTCCAAGCTAAAAAAAGAAAAAGACGAAGCCCAGGATGCAGACTCTATAAAACGGGCAACCGAAGAACTTTCTAAGGCCCTTTCGAAAATTGGCGAGGCGCTTTACAAAAAGTCAGAGGTTCAGTCAAAAGGAGAAGAAAAGGCTTCAGAAGGAAGCCGCGAGCCCAGAGATGTGGAGCATGAAGATGTTGACAAGACCGATAAGAAGGGAGAGGACAAAAAAGAATAAATCCAGTATACTTTTATTAAAAGTACATGAAGAACTACTACGAGATACTTGGGGTTTCTACAAGCGCCTCGGGCGAGGAGATTAAGAAAGCCTATCGGCGTCTGGCACATAAACATCACCCAGACAAACAGGGAGGGGATGAAAATCGTTTTAAAGAGATCAACGAAGCGTACTACGTACTCGGCGATGATAAGCGGAAGCGAGAGTTTGATCATTATGGCCGGGTTTTTAGCGGTGTCGGCCCAGCATCTCCGGAAGGGGGAGCAGGCTTTGATTTTGAAGATATCTGGCGCAATTTTTCTGATGCTCGCGGGTCCTCGGGTGGAGGAGATTTTTCAGATGTTTTCGGTGATATTTTTGGTTTTTCTTCTACCTCCTCGAGCCGTGCGCGAAGAGGTAGCGATATTTCGATCGACCTTGAGATTCCATTTTCTGAGGCAATTTTTGGAACCACTCGGAATGTCTTACTGCGTAAGACCGGAGTTTGCGATTCCTGCGGTGGTTCAGGTGCACGAACGGAGAGTAAAAAAATCCGTTGCATGGTGTGTAGTGGTTCTGGAACGGTTCGGGAAAGCCGAAAGTCATTTTTTGGAACTTTTATTCATCTCTCTGAGTGCTCGCGCTGCCGGGGAGCAGGCGAGACTATTCAAGATCCGTGTCTCAAATGTAGGGGAGATGGTGTTTTGAAAAAGGGAGAAACCGTTGAGGTTCAGATTCCATCCGGCATTCGCGACAGCGAGATGATTCGTATGGTAGAAGCAGGGGAGGCTCGCGCACACGGGGTGGCTGGTGATCTCTATGTAAAAATCCATGTTTTACCTCATCCACAGTTCGAACGCGAAGACAGCAATATTATCACCACGCTTGAGATCCCACTCTCCGCGGCACTTTTAGGAGTCGATCGGGTATTGGATACGATTGATGGGACGGTTAAAATAAAAATACCGGCCGGAGTTGATTTCGGGGAGATACTCCGGGTAAAGTCTCGTGGAGTCCCCAGAGCGTCGGGCGGGCGAGGGGACCTGCTGATTAAAGTGCTTATCCGAAATCCTAAAAAATTATCTAAGAAAGCAAAAGCCTTGATTGAAGAATTAAAAAAAGAAGGCGTATAATAAGCCTTTTTATTTCGAATGCCAAATCTTGAGACGATTACAGAGATCGCATCAAACGCCTCCTGGGATGTTGTATTACTTTTGGGATTTGTCATTGCGGGTTTTTTTTATGGTCTTTGGAGCGGACGGGCGCGTCTCATCGCGGTATTATTTTCTCTTTACGTTTCTAAACTTCTTTTTGAAAATTTCCGATTTATTGATCCTTTGACTCAAGGGCGCGAAGCGCTTGAGATCTTTCTGATCCGCATTGCGGTTTTTGGAGTGGCCGTGATTGTACTGGCACTTCTCTTTGCAAGAATCCTTCCCGCGCCCAAAAGTTTTGTGCGCGAGAGATGGTGGCAGATTTTTTTGCTTTCATTTTTAGAAATCGGCCTTTTTATTAGTATTGCATTTCAACTTTTGCCGAACGATACTTTATTTACATTCTCGCCCCTTGTAAACTATCTTTTTGCTTCCCCCGATGCCTTTTTCTGGTGGCTTTTCTTGCCATTGCCGGCGCTATTTTTCACAATTCAAAGGCAGTAAGCTAAGCTAGATCTATGGACCAAGAACTAAAAAGCTATTTGGATTAACAATTTGGCGAGATACGTCAGAAGCTCAAAGAGCACGATGAACAATTCATTAAGATCGATGAACGGTTTGATGCTTTGATTGAATCCGTTAATGCGGGTTTTAAGGATATGGATACGGTCAAAAAAGAAGTTAATCTTATTAAAGAAAATATTCGTGAAAAACTCGGCGTGGATGTATAAAAAAGAAAAGCCCCGAAAGGGGTTTTTTAAAAAGAAACTATTTTACAAGCCCTTGTCAAGCTCTAGGAAAACGAATAAAATAGTCTGGTGACCGCCCGTAGCCCTGCCTGCTGACAGGCAGGTCAATTTGGGCTCGCACTAAAATTTATTCCCCCCATAGCTCAACCGGTAGAGCAGCAGCCTTTTAAGCTGAGGGTTCCAGGTTCGAGTCCTGGTGGGGGGACAAATGAAAATTGGACGGATGTTTGCCGTCCAATTTTCATTTACCTCCAGGAATCGAACCTTTGAGGTGGGGTCGGGAGGAAGCGGGAGCGTCCTCCCGTGTAGGAAAACAGGTCGCCGTAGGCGACCGCTAGAAACCGAGGGTTTCTAGGGAGGAGCGTAAGCGACGACAGGTTCTAGGAGCGCAGCGACGGATTCCTGGTGGGCGGACACTTGACTAATAAAGCTTCGCGTGCTACTCTTTATGTAGAATTTTATCAATCAAATCAACCTTTCAGGAGGTAAAAAATGTTTACCATTTGGTGGATTTTTCCTGGTTTGTTCATTGCCATCGGAATTTCGCTAATTATTTATACCCGCGTTATAGAGCGGAGAGAACCCACATTTATTACGGGGCCGCCCTTGATGATTCCGAACTTCGGAGCAGCTTTTAAGATAGTCTTGCTTTGGCTTTTGGGAATAGGATCTATCCTTATTGGGTTGGCGTTTATTGCCGGACATTATATCTAGCAATGGATGTTAGTATAATTAGTTTCAAGCCGCGTGGTTCGTCCAGCGGCTTTTTCTTTTACGAAGCCGTATAGAAGGCGTCGGCTTCGTAAGGGTTTACCAAGTCCTTACAATAGCAAAAGACGAGTCAATTACAGTCTGTAGACAGATTCTAACTTCGTCCAATAGGGCGGACAAGCCTAAAAACCCTTATCTTAAGCCCTGTTTTTGGCCTTTACAAATGTACATTCTGGTGTATAATGGAGGGCGAATTGATCTTTTGAAATAAATCACAAAGAGAGGAAAGAGAAATGAACGATTATTCAGCAAGTATTCATTCTATTACTCAACAACTTCCTAAACCAGACGCGGTTTACCGTAGTCAAGGTAAAGACCCTGTCGTTTTTGAGGTATACAAAGCGAAGGGTTTCGAAAGCCGATTTTGGCGCGATCCTTTTTTAAGGGAACTTTTACTGCGTACCCGAGGTTCATACAGAAAATACGGAGCCAGAGAGCCGATTGACCAATATGATTCCAAAGCGTCTATCTATTTGGTCAGGGCAATGTATCCCAGTGATGACGGAATAAAAATCATTGAAGAATGGCTTTCGTCACGTCTTGTTCCAGGAATCGGAAATCCTCAGGGAGCCGGTGAGCTTGATATTTATTTTTATCAAGAACGGCCAATGGATTATTGGGTGCGAGAGCATCTTGGGTGCCGTAACGTTTCTTTCTGGAACTACGTGCTTTCCAGTTCGCGCATGTGCGGAATTCATCCGTTTGTTGCTGGGAGCAACGGCGAGCAGACAGTAAATTACAGGTTGAAGCACAAGTATACGGCTGCATGTAATGCCATTATACGCGCGCAATTTTTAATTAATAACGCGTATCAATTCCCATACAAAGTTGTTACTGCGATTATTCGAGAGGACCTTCATGAGAAGGGCCTTTTGGTGGAAGTGGAAGGAAAAAAATTTATGCCTCTTTACACCAAAGCGCACGACTTTTTGGGAATTGTGGACCCTCATGCCATCAAATTGAACAGAAGCGTATATGCGTATGAGTTCCCATCCTATTGGTTGGATGTAAGTCGGCTAGTTAGCTTGCTTGAATGTCTTCAAAAAGAAGGAAAACTTTCAGAGGAAGCGCTGGGGTACTATCTTAAAGGTGAGAGTATTCCTTTCGACTTCAATCCTTCAAATCTTGGTTTGTTACTTGCTGTTGATGGTAAAATCCATGCCTCAACCATGACTGGTAATGAATTGAGAGGATTGGTTGACAAGTACGTTCAGGAGAAACCAATCCTGAGGATAACGGACGCTAAAAAATGGTTCGGAAGTTATCTTCGGGTTCTTGATGTAATGGAGATTGATATTTTCACGCAAAACCCAGAACTCGCAAAGTTTCTTTAGCAAAGGAGAAGAGATGGTTGAATATACAAGCAGGCCGCAAATCTTGCATCCATGGGATGCAGATGAGGCCGGGATTATCGCGGACTTTCGTAAAGATCCGCAAGTCCAGGTTCACGATACGTTGCTCTTACAACTTCGCGATCTCATTGTAACGCGAAATCCCCAAAAGACGCTCTCTAACGAAGAAATTGACTGTCTCGTGAAAGAACATCTGGAAGGTATTTCGCCGGATGAATACGGTGTATGGGTATATTACCCGTGGAGTCGCATCTTGGTGCGTCTTCTGGACGAGGAAGAGTTTTCCGAACTGCGTACCAACCGCAACAAATATAAAATAAGCCCCGAAGAGCAAGATCTACTGTCCTCATTAAGGATTGGGGTCGTAGGGCTTTCGGTTGGCAACGCGGTGGCAACGACCATTGCGCTTGAGCATGGTTGCGGTGAACTTCGTATCGCTGACTTTGATACTCTAGATACATCCAATCTGAATCGTATTCAGACGAGCGTCCAAAACCTTGGTGTTCCAAAGGTGTGTATCACCAGCCGTGGGATTGCCGAAGTCGATCCCTTTCTCAAAGTCACATGCTTTTCTGAAGGAGTGACAGAAGCGAACATTTCCGACTTTCTTTTTCATGGCGGTAAGCTCGATCTCATTATTGATGAGTGTGACAGCTTGGATATGAAAGTCCGCATTCGCTTTGCGGCTCGCGAGCACCGTATTGCGGTGATTATGGCAACGAGTGACCGAGGCATGTTGGATATTGAACGCTTTGACACAGAGCCGGACAGGCAGATTTTCCATGGGTTTATCGGTGAAGTCAATCCCGAGGAGCTCCGTGATCTGTCGACCGAAGAAAAACTCCCATTCGTACTTGATATTTTGGGTGCGGATACGATGTCAACGCGCAGTCGCGGTTCTCTTTTAGAGATTGGGCAAAGCATCAAAACTTGGTCTCAGCTCGCGTCAGGCGTTATGCTTGGCGGGGCAGTTATCGCAGATGTGGCGCGGCGAATTGCTCTTGGCGAGAAGATTCCTTCAGGGCGATATTTTGTTGACCTTGATGAATTGATTCCTGCGTCTGTCAAAGCAGAGCCGTCGGAAGAAGCCGTGCAACCGTCGCCGATTCATTTTTCAAAAAAGGTGACTGTCGAATCACAAGTAGATGCTGGCCGTATGTGTCTGAAGAGGATCGCACATACTTTTCGGGCTTTGCCGATTGATATGGAGCTTATCAAATCTTTAGTGGCGGGGGCGATTACCGCACCGTCCGGTGGCAATATGCAGCCGTGGCTCTGGCTTTACAAGGAACCCGTACTGCTTCTTGTGCTTGATACGTTGCGGAGCGGAACGATTCTTGATTTTCGCCAAACCAGCAGTATTGCGGCACTTGGCGCCGCCGCAGAGAACATTGTACTCATGGCGCACAGCCGTGGTCTTGAGGTTCGCGTACGCATGTTCCCCGATCAGTCTTGTCCAAATGTGGTAGCGGCATTTGGATTTCATAGCGATTGGAATTCTTCTTCGTCGGAACCGCATATTGTGGACGAGCTGCGTGAAGTTATCGGAGCGCGTCAGACAAATCGTCGTCTTGGCCCGCGCCAAGAGCTTCCTTCTGAAAAGCTGGAAGCGATACGCGCCGCCGCGCATTCAGTTCGCGGAGCCGATCTTAAGATTCTCTCGTCTGTCGACGAACTCGCGCGTCTAGGTGATATCCTCGGCAAAGGAGATCGTTTGCGCCTTCTTGACCAGAAACTTCATAGGGAGATGATGGGAGAGATGCGTTGGACGGAGGAAGAAGTGGCGCGAAGAGACGGCATTTCGGTTGCGGATTTAGGACTTAGCTTGATAGATAAAGCGGGCCTCGAACTGTGCCGTAGATGGGATGCCCTTGCGTTTGTCAGGCGTTGGGGAGGAGGTGCCGGATTTGAGAAGGCGTCACGCAAGGCAATGAACGCGGCCTCAGCGGCGGCATTGCTTACGATGCCGGATGCAAGCCGGGCTGATTATTTTGAAGGCGGGCGTGCCATGCAAAGAGCGTGGCTTACGGCGACCTCTCTTGATGTTGCTCTTCAGCCCATGGCTGCGTTGCCGTATTTGTTCGCGCGTCACTTGAGCGGAGACGACGATAACGTGCTTTCTTGCGAAATGAAACATGGGTTGGGTTGTCTGCGTCCGATGTACGAGAAATTGTTTGAGCTTGAACGCGGGCGTGGTGAAATTCTCTTGTTTCGCCTTTCGCAAGTTGAATCGCCTGGTTACCGAGCACTCCGGCGGTCGGTGGATGAAGTTCTTTATGTTGTTCCTTAATATAACGTCAAAAAAAGTTGTTCTTTATGTGGGGGTGTGGATTATTCGCATCCCCCATTTTTTTATATATAATGTATATGAAGCAAGTACTAATAATGAATTTAAATACGATACAAAACTATACCTCTTCTTTAGAATTTATTGTTTTCATTATCGTAGTAATGATAAGCGTTTTTTTGGCTGTCACTGTTTATGCGAATAATCCTCGAAGCGCTACGAATAAAATTTTCTTTTTGTTGAGTTTATTCACGGCATTTTGGCTTATAGCTGCTTATGTAGTTAAACTGCCGATTTTTTCATCAGAACAATTATTTCTTGCGCGGCTAGGTATCTTTTTTGCAGCACCCATGAGCGCTTTGTTTTTCCTATTAGCGCACACTTTGCCGTATGAAAAATTACAATTGAAAAAGAACACGTTTATTCTTGTTATCTACGCAACCATCTTGATGATGGGATTGAACATTTCTCCTTATGCGTTTACTAGCGTAGAAATTATTAACGGAACCGTTAATCCAACACCGGGAATAGGGTTGATACCATTTGCGGTTATTTCTACACTCTTTAGCGCGCTGGCGGTATACTTCCTTTTCAAAAGAATCAAAAGTTCTAGAGATATAGAAAAACGACAACTGCGTCTTGTTTTGATTGGTATTTTATTGATGCTTACTTTGGTGATTGGCACGGTTCTTGTACCTATTATGCTGTTTAGTTCAGGAATATTTCTTCCTTTGATTCCGATTTACACTCTTATTTTTCTCGGAATGACGGCATACGCGATTGTGAAGCACCAATTGTTTAACATGAAAGTTCTTGTAACGCAGGCACTGACGCTTATTATTTGGATAGTGCTTTTTGCAAAAATTTTCAGCGTACAATCTATTGAGGCGAAAGTTGTGGACGCTCTTACGCTCGCGTTTACAATAATTTTTGGAATCTTTCTGGTGCGGAGCGTCCGTAAAGAGGTGGAGACGCGTGAGAAAATCCAAAGGTTAGCACAGGATTTGAGCGTCGCAAATAAAGAGTTAAAAAAATTGGATCAGTTAAAATCTGACTTCCTTTCGTTTGCCACTCATCAGTTACGGGGACCCCTTTCTACGATTAAAGGATATATTTCTATGATATTGGAGGGGTCATACGGAGCGATCTCAGAGCGCCTTTCGGGAATCCTAAAAAAAGTATATCGCTCCAATGAGAAGTTGGTCGGGCTCGTGAATGATTTTCTAAATCTTTCGCGGATCGAAGAAGGTAGGATGGAATATCACTTCGCAAAAGCATCGGTAGAAGACGTGGTAGAGGAAGTCATTGATTCACTTCAAGAAAATGCCAAGCACAAAGGGCTAAAACTTATTTGGAGAAAGCCCGTTCCACCGATGCCGGAGATTACCATGGATGCTGGTAAAATTCACGAAGTTATTTATAATTTAGTGGATAATGCGATTAAATATACCCAGCGTGGGCAGGTAGAGATATCGGCCCGCAAGACAAACCACGCCCTTAGAATTGTGGTTGCCGATACCGGGATTGGGCTTGATGAGGATGAAATTACGACTTTATTTCAGCGTTTCCGTCGTGCCGGGCGCGCAAGCACGGTTCATGTGGGGGGCGTGGGCATTGGGTTATATATGGCCAAATATATTGTAGAAGCACACGGAGGAAAAATCTGGGCCGAGTCGCCTGGTCAGCACCAGGGCAGCACGTTTTTTGTTGAGCTGCCGCTAAAATGAATGCAGTAGTATATTGTTGTATTATGAAAAACCCCGAAAAAGAACCCGCCTTTGAAAAACAAGAAAAACGCCCATTTGATATTTTAGGAAAAGTAACCATTTTTCGTCACGGGGAGACCAAATATACAGAACAATACCCCGACCTTACTGAGATAGGAAAACAACAGCTTGAAGAAGGGGGTGAAGAGCTCAAAGAGGAAATTGATCGTTCCAAAGAGGAAATTTGGATTTCTTCGTCCCCCGCAGCGCGTGCCCAAGGAAGTGCGGATATTTTAGCGAAGGAATTGGGTATTAAAGATAAACGTATAGCAAAAGCACTGCGTGGAGTAGAAATACGTGACCGAGAGGAAGCGTTAAAAATGATAAACGACATTATCGGTCCAGAGCAAGATATAGCCAAAATGGATAAAGCATATGCTGATGACCCACAATTTGAAGAAAGAGTGGATGTGTGGGAGCCGCGCTCGGAAGTTGAAAAAAGAACGCTAAAAGGAATAGAGATCATTACTAGACTTTTCACAAGATATGGGAAGCAAGAAAAAAACAAAATTCCTCACCTTGTTTCTGTCTCGCATTATGAGTTTTTTAATCATCTTATAAGGAAAGTATTTAACGTTAACCCTGATGAAGAACGGGGTATACAATTTGGCGAAAAGCTTGAATTAACGTTACTCAAAAAAAACAACGAGGAAGACAAAGAACGCGTCCCCATTCTTGTTACATTCCGTGGCCAGACAAAGGAAATTGTTTTTGACCGAAAAACAAGATCTATAGATATAGCAAAGGAGGAGTAATGAATCCATTATACTCAACAAAAATACAAAACGCCTTTCTGGAAGGCAGAGTGTTGGGTTTAAAAGAGGAGGGAGTAAAACCTCAACACATTCAGACGGTAATTTCTAATGTCTTTCTTTTCCCTAATACTGTATATAAGATTTACAAATGGGATAACACAAGTTTCAACAAATCGTTTAGAGATATAAGCAAGCCAGATATTCGGAAACAGTTTTATGAAGAAGATTTTTCTTGGAATCACTATTTCAATAATGAAGTATATCAAGAACTATTAGGCGTAATGGTGCAAAGAGAAAAAGTTGAGTTGACACGGCTCAAGAACAATACAGACGACCTCGTGATTCAGATGAAGCGAATTGATGACAGTTATAATCTCACCAATCTTTTACGCGAGCAACATATAAAAACAGCAGATGCACGCCGCATTGGATTTGAGATGACAAAAGCTATTGCGGAATTTCCACATCGTCCAGAAACGACCAAAAATTGGTATGACTTCATGCAAATACGATTCCGTGATGTTGAAAAATTTTTACATATGGCAAAACCATCTGTCACAGAGAAGGAAATCACTTATTTTATGGATAAACTGCGAGGATATGCCAAAAGAAATATAGAGCAATTTACATCCATAGATTCAGATAAACTTTCTGTCTCTATTGATAATCATTCCGACAATATTATTTACCGCGATAAAAAAACATCATTTATTGACATTTATCCTCCAAAAGAGGATTGGATGTTCTCTGATCCATTTCAGAATGTGTGTAGATTATCGGTGGATATCTACGCGTTAGGGGGCAAGAAGTTAGCTGACGAACTTATACAAGGCTATCAGGAGTATTATAAAGTCCAAGAAATTGACGAGAGGTTGAAGTTGTTTTATCAAATATACGCGGCATTTATACAGATTGCGTATCGTTTTATCCTTTCACAACCCGACGAAGCAAACAAATATAAAAAATTTGTTGAAGAAAATATCGATGATATGTTAGCCGCTTGAATTATGCCTTATAATAGAAAAATGGGACCCCGAATTTTAATAAAAGAAACCGTAAATAACATAGGTGAGAAAGTGACTGTTGCCGGGTGGGTAAATACACGCCGCGACCACGGCAAGCTAATTTTTATTGACCTGCGGGATCGATCCGGACTCGTACAGGTGGTTTTTTCGTCCAAGAACGAAGCGGTTTTGAAGGAGGCCGATCGGCTAAGACCGGAATGGGTTGTTGCAATTGAAGGAATGATCAAAGAACGTCCGGAAAGCATGAAGAATCCGAATCTCCCAACGGGAGATATCGAGATTGAAGTAAAAAAGATAACTATTTTGAATGAAGCGAAAACTCCACCATTTGATATAGATTCAGATGGGCATGAGATTAGCGAGGAGCATCGGCTAAAATATCGCTATATTGATCTGCGCCGTTCCCGGTTGCAAGAGAATATGAAAATGCGGCACAAGGTGGTGAAGTTTATCCGTGATTATCTCTCAAAGCAGGATTTTACTGAGATTGAAACGCCCATTTTAACGAAGTCTACGCCGGAAGGTGCACGGGACTTCATTGTGCCGTCACGACGGCACAAGGGGAAATTCTATGCTTTGCCACAGTCTCCACAGCAGTACAAGCAGCTCTTGATGGCTGCTGGATTTGAGAAGTATTTTCAAATTGCGCGAGCGCTTAGGGACGAAGACACACGTGGAGATCGGCAAGTAGAACATACACAACTTGACCTTGAGATGAGTTTTGTTACAGGGGATGATGTGATGAATCTTACTGAAGAGCTCTTTATGAAAATGGTAGAGACACTGTATCCGGCGAAAAAAATTACAGAAAAGCCGTGGCCACGGTTGAGTTATAAAGAGGCGATGGAAAAATATAGAAGCGACAAGCCAGACATAAGAAAAGATAAAAATGATCCGAATGAGTTGGGGTTTGCGTGGGTTATTGATTTTCCTTTATTCGAGTTGGATGAAGAAAATAAGAGATATGATCCAGTGCATCACATGTTTGTAATGCCAAAAGAGGAAGATATATCGCTCTTAGATACGGACCCCCTAAGAGCGTTAAGCACCCAGTATGACTGGGTAGCGAATGGCTATGAGCTGTGTAGTGGCAGTATCCGTATCCACAAAAGAAAGCTGCAAGAGAAAATAATGAATATGATTGGTTTAGATACTGAAAAGGCAGAAGAAAAATTTGGTCACCTTTTGGATGCTCTTGATTCCGGTATGCCGCCGCACGGCGGCATTGCACCAGGAATTGACCGGCTCATGATGGTTCTTCAAAATGAACCCAATATCCGTGAGGTGATTGCCTTTCCTAAAACGGGTGATGGCCGTGATCTCATGATGGATGCTCCTAGCCAAGTAGAAAAAGAACAGCTCGATGAGCTTGGGATTTCGATCAAAAAGCCGAAAAAATAATTTGAAAATCTTGAAAAATATGGTAAAATGTTGAGGTGGCGTATCAGGTAAAAACCGCAATCTTTGAAGGGTCGTTGGAGGTACTCCTGAATTTAATTGAGAAGAGAAAACTTTCGATCAATACCGTCTCGCTTGGCGGAGTCGTTGAGGAGTATTTGGGGCATCTAAAGACGCTCGGTCGTCTGCCTAGGGCCGAGACCGCGTCTTTTTTGGTAGTGGCTTCTACTCTTATACTAATTAAATCCCGCACCCTTTTGCCGACCCTCGAGCTGGATGAGGAGGAAAGCGCATCAATTGAGGAGCTTGAGACGCGACTTCGCGAGCTAAAAGAATTTCGTAGACTTTCAAAATATATTCAAGAATACGTAAATAACCCTAATATGCTTTTCTCGCGGGAGGCATTTTGCGGACACGAGTTTGGTTTTTTGCCTCCTCAGCGATTGGTTGCGGGCGATCTGCATTTCTTGCTCCGGCGCATCGTTGAATCATTCGAGCCCAAAGACTCGCTTCCAGAAAAAACTTTAACGCAAGTAATCAGTATTGAGGAGAAAACTCGAGATTTAATAAACCGTCTCAGCGGTCGCGTGTTCGGTTCTTTAGAGAGCATCATATCCGGGAAAGATAAAGCAGAGTTGATTGTGGGGTTTTTGGCAATTTTAGAATTAATGAAGCAGGGATTTTTTGAAATCTCACAAAAAGATATTTTTGGCGAGGTAGAGCTAAGAAAAGTACTATGACGGATTTAGAAAAACGAATTGAAGCGATTCTTTTTGTCTGCGGTGAACCTACGGAGATCGGCCGCTTAGGAGAGCTTTTGTCATCAAACTCCACGCTCATCCGGGACGCACTTTTAAGACTCGATGAAAATTTAGCATCGAGCGCCCTTCGATTGGTCTATGGTGGTGATTCTGTCCAGTTAGCTACGCGCGAGCATTTTGCAGGGGACATCGAGGCGTTAGTCCGCAAAGAAGTGTCCGCTGATTTAAGCCGGGCCGCACGAGAGACGCTTGCGGTCGTCACTTACCGGGGGCCGGTTTCAAAACGAGACCTAGACTACATTCGAGGCGTGAATTCTACCTACATTTTGCGGGGACTTTCTATACGGGGACTGATTGAAAGAACGTCAAATCCCAAAGACGCACGCACTTATCTTTACCAACCGTCCATTGAATTTTTAAAATTTTTAGGCATTGGACGCGTCGAGGAGTTGCCAGAATATGAATCTTTCCGAGGCCGTCTTCAAGAATTCGCCTCGAGAGAGCCAAATAGTGAAGAATAATATATGTTGCACTTTATCGTCGCAATTTTTATTCTTCTTTTATTTATCCCGCTTAAAGCAACATTTCTAACGGGGGCGACATCGTCGAACTACCGATCGTTAACCGAGCGCGAGCGGGCTGAAGATATCAGGGTGCAGGAATTCATAAATCCTTACGAGAATCTTAATCTTGAAGCAAAAGCTATTTTTGTACTTGATCTTGAGAAGGAAAAAGTCCTTTTCCAAAAAAATGCATCTTTAAAGTTGCCGTTGGCCAGCCTTACAAAACTGATTACTGCAATTGTTGTAGAGGGGACGCTAAAGCGCGCCGGACAAGAAGAACGAACCGTTACGTTTAGCGAGGCCTCGATTCGGCAAGAAGGGGATGATGGGTTTTTGATTGGAGAGACTTTTTATGTCGCTGACCTTCGCGACGTTATGCTTATGAGGTCGTCCAATGATGCGGCTTACGCACTGGCCCG
>JADFMT010000015.1 GCA_022563755.1 Patescibacteria group bacterium
GCAAAGATGATCTCTTTTTCTGGAGCTTGTAACCTCTATTTTCACGAAGGAGCCTCTACCCTTGACGGGAAAAAAGTTTTAGAATCTGCTGGTGTAAAAATTTTCTACGTCCCTAAAAACCTTGACTAAGAATTAATATTCTGGCATCCTGACACCGGACTAGACACCAAAATTCTTCTGGGAGGAAGTCATGCCGAAGCCAAAAAAGGGGCCGCTTGTTGATTTGTCGTACGCAGAAGGTGCAGGTGGCGAAGAGTATCTCAAGATGCTCCAGAACGCCGAAGAAACAGACGAATGTCCCCTTTGTCCTGAAAGCCTTTCTAAAAAGAACCAAATTCTTCACTGCGTAAGGAAATGGTTTTTAATAAAGAATCTCTATCCCTATGACAACGCTGATACTCATCTTATGCTCATTCCCGTAGAACATTTAACGGGCATTGAGGAAATATTACCGACCGATTGGGAAGACATTGAAAACCTGATCGGTTGGGCAAAAGGAGAATATCCTACCTTTAAAATGGGCGGCGGGCTAGTTATTCGCTTCGGGACAAATAGCGGGGTTACGGTACGGCACCTGCACTTTCACCTGATCACCCCAATAACAAATCCTGAAACAGGCAAAGTCTTTAAAGGAAAGCATGTCAACTTCCCCATTGGGTAATTTTCGTCGAAGCAAAGAGCCAACTCAGTTGGCTCTCTTTTTATCTCATGTTACGATATAATAAACTACACTATGAAGCAGTATCTAAACCTCTTAGAGCATGTTTTAGAAAATGGGGAAAGAAAGGGCGATCCTCAAGGGGTAGGGAATATTGCCATCTGCGGCTATCAGATGCGATTTCGTCTGGACGATGGATTTCCGCTACTGACCACAAAAAAAGTCTATCTAAAGTCAATCATCTATGAATTACTTTGGTTTTTGCGCGGAGATACCAAGGTAAAATACTTGAATGATCATGGGGTTACTATTTGGGACGAGTGGGCTACTCCAGAGGCGGCAGCAAAATACGGAAATAAACCAGGGGAGCTAGGTCCTATCTATGGTGAAAAATGGCGCCGCTGGAAAACTAGAGATGGTCGAACCATTGATCAAATAAGCGAAGCCCTAGAGGAGATAAAAAGATTTCCTGATTCAAGACGCCTCGTTGTTACCTCTTGGGATCCCGAAGATGTAGATAAAGTTTTTGTCGCTCCTTGTCACTGTTTTTTTAAGTTTTTTGTTGCCCAAGGAAAACTTTCCTTGCATCTTTTTCAACGAAGTGCGGATGTTTTTTTAGGAGTGCCGTTTAATATTGCCTCTTATTCGTTATTGTTAATGATGATGGCTCAAGTTACTGGGCTAAAAGCCCATGAGCTCATCCATACCCTATCAGATACCCATCTCTATCTCAATCATCTAGAACAGGCAAAACTTCAACTTACTCGAGAACCAAAGTCTTTGCCAAGGATGGTTTTAAATCCCAAAATAAAAGATATTTTTGCTTTTGACTACGAAGATTTTACGCTTGAAGGATATGACCCACATCCTTCCATTAAAGCTCCCATAGGAATCTAAATTCTCTATCCGCCTATCGGAAAGGTAACTGTTTTGGAGTGCTTTGTTTTTTTATTTTGTTTAGGCGAGATGATCTGGAAATGGATATGAGCAACGGAAGCGCCCGTAAAATTTGTATCACCAAATCTCACGGCAAAAGCGCCGCCTTTGATTTGAAAGTGCTTAATCGCCCATCTTGTTAAGTAAGCCGCGGCCTCAAAATCTTTTTGTGTTAATTCAGAGAAATTCTCCTTATGTTTCTCTCCAATAATAATCAAATGGTGGAGAGCATTTTTATAGGGCCAGCTGTTTTTGGTTAAAAACCAGCCATGGTACCTCTTCAATATTGGTTTTTTATGATATTTAAAATTCTCTCTACAAAAAGGGCATTTATCGGTTAAATGTATTTGTTCGATAACCTTTCTGTATTGCCCCTTCCTTGCGTTTCTTATATTGACCACCTCTTTCGTCATCCTTTCTTGGTTATCTTTGAAAGCATTGTCTCAAGGTGTTTCTTTACTGTCCGTTCCATAATTTCTGTTGACGAAGTGTTCTCGGCTTGCCTTGGTACAATTATTATCTCATCAGAGTACTTTCTGATATTTTCAACCTGCTCCTCTGAATAATCATTGGGTATAGCAACAAAAAGATGTGGCCTAATTGCTCGGATTAACTCATACTGCCACTTGCCTTGTTCATCGATGTCATCAATTAATGTAACGTAATCAATACAATCCTGATATTGAAGCATCTCCATTCTCTCTTCTTGGGGAATAATGGGCCTCAGTTCGTTTTTGTATATTTTTATCCCCCGGTCGCTATCCGTTCCTACAATCAGAACATCCCCCTGCTCTTTCGCTTTAATGAGATAACGAAGATGCCCTATATGAAGCATGTCCCAAGAACCAATGGTACAGACAATTCTATGCCCAAGGGTTTTGTGAGCATTAACAATCTTTTTAAGTTCGGAATAATCTAAAATAATAATCTTTTTTGTTGTCCCCATAAACCTTTATTATCTTAATTATTCTATGTATTAAGCCACCATATCATAAGTATAAAAGATGGGCAATAAAAATAGCTTGGAGAAAAAATAAAATTTATTTGACAAACAACATAGAGCGCGCTATACAATTTAAATTGCTCATTTACAGTGCGAAATCCTAGAAATGGAGACGCCAAATGGAATTCTTCTTAAAGCTACTGCAATGCTTTTTCTGCTGGGAGGTTAAATCAGATGCGGCAGATGTAATGTGCGAGGCCGATGTTATCATTGCCCTTTCTTTCGGTGCCAGCCACGAAGATCCTAACAAAAGCAACGTGGCACTGGCAAGAAATGTGACCGTTTTACGTACAGTCTGCAATTTACCAATCATTGTGCAGTGGGAAATTGGAAACTATCTCAGCTCCAGTTTTCATACCGATTTCCTTTCCATTTATAAACACCGCGAGGAAGGCAAATATCTCGACACGTACGAAGTGCTTGCTCAGGCATTTGAAGCTTGTCGCGACCATGACCTGGAAAAAGTGATTGTGGTCGCTCATCCGGATCACGTGTGGCGTGCGATCATGACTGCACGAAAAATGGGTTTTGATGTGGTCGTACCACCAATATCCGATATCCCCTACGACCAGGAGTCAACGCAACCGTGGACCAGAAGCCGCACACGATTCATGGTACGAGAAATTCCGGCACGAATCATCTACCTCTTCAAGGGATGGATTTAAATAGAAATTTTCTTCCTGGTCAGGACGCTTAGCCCTGGCCAGTTTTCTTTTGATAGATCGAAAAAATATAATAAACCAGATAAGCTGAGGCGATTCCAATGATGGCGCCGGCTAAAATGTCGGATGGCCAATGGATGCCTACAATAACGCGACCTGCGCTAATTGAGACCGCAAATGCAAAAAATAAAACCCCCCACCACCGATAAAAAATAAAAACGCCCGCGGCAAGCGCAAAGAAAAAGGCGGCATGTCCTGAAGGAAAGGATCCACCGCCTGAATGTACTACCAATTGATAGATATCATTTAAAACTTCAAAAGGTCGCGGACGATTATAAAAAAATCTAATTGCCTCTGTAAAGACGAACCGTGACAGAATCCCCGCAGAGAGTGCGATGATCACCATCCGCGATGCTTTTTTGATATCTTTACGAAAATAAGCGCTTGCGATTAAAAATACGCCGAGCCCTCCAAGAACCCACCAGCCAAGATATTCTGCTTTAAAGATGACAAATGAATCCATCCATAGATACTTCCCGACCCAACTATGTAAATAGCGAAAAACAATCAAGTCCATAGATTATTTCTGTTTTGCTAAAGTAATAAGATTTTTAAAAAGCATGGCAACGGTCAAAGGACCAATGCCTCCGGGGACCGGTGTAAAAAGTAATGCCTTTTTGGCAATCTCGGGGTCCAAATCTCCTTTAAGCTCGCCTGACGTACCGGAGGTCCCGGCATCCAAAGCAACCACGCCGTCTTTTACCATATCTGCCGACACCAGACCGGCCTTGCCAACGCCCGATATAATTACATCCGCTCTCTTAATTTTTTCCCGAAAATCTTCGGGGGACACATCCTTCATGATCGCATCAAATGCTAAATCTTGACTTAAAAACCAATTGCAGATAGGCCGCCCAACTAATTTACCTCCTGCGCCTATCATAACAATATTTTTCCTTCGAAGATCAATGGAATACTGTTTCAGAATGACCTCGACGGTACCAACCAAAGGTGGCTGGATAACAAACTGACCCATAGCGAATTTTCCATACGCATGCGAAGAAAGTACGTCCACATCCTTTTCCGGAACAATGCTATCTAAAAAATACTGTGTGCGGCTTGAAAGTTCATCAGGAAGCGGAAGCTGAATGATGATACCCGTATTCGCTTTTTCATGAACGATATCGGCAAGATAGAATCTCAGTTTTGCCCGACTCATGTAAATTTCTGCATCGGGCTTAAAAATGTTTACCTCAACCCCGATCGCTTTGCCAAAAGCCTGTTTGCGTTTAATAAAACTCCCTGAGGCGGGACTTGCGCCAATAAAGATAACCGCAAGACGCAATGGTTTTTGCAGCGTCTCAACTTCTCTTTTCAAATCCTTCTTTAATTCTTCCGCAAGCGCTTTCCCATCAACAATATTCTTATTTTTATCTATCATTGTCTCCACCATAACTCCGCTCAGTTCGTTTTTCAATGATCAAGCTTTTTTTAAAAGAACGAGATTCTAGATTCGCTTTAAGATAAGCTCTGCTAACTTTTTCGGGTCGTGTCGTATAAGATCGCCGGTCCGTATAAGAGAAGTTTGAATGATTTTTGGCTTTTTGGATCCAGGAGCCTTTGGAAAAAATGGATCTACAAAAAAGGCTTTTTCATTACGGTATTTTCGAAGGAGCGGGATAGATGGCCGTCCGGTATTCAGTAAAATCATATCCAGAACTTCTTCACCTAAATATTCTTCAAGTATTGTGACAAAATCCTGGGCTACAAATCCGTGTGTCTCACCGTATTTTGTCATTAAATTACAAACATAAATCTTTTTTGCGCGAGTCTGCCGGATGGCTTCCGGGATCCCGCGCACAAGCAAATTGGGAATCACGCTTGTGTAAATATCTCCAGGACCCATCACAATCAGATGAGCTTCCCGAATCGCTTTAATTGCTCGGGGATTGATTTTTGCTTTGGGTTCAAGCCATACTTTTTCCACCCTCATCTCGCCATCGTGTTTTGGAACATCAATATTTGTCTCGCCCTTTATAATAGATCCGTCCTCTAGCTGAGCAAAAAGCCTGACATTTGAAAGGGTTACCGGGATCACTTCTCCCCTCTCAACCGCTAATATCTGAGAGGCCTCGTTCAATGCCTCTTCAAAACTTCCATAAATGCGCTCGAGTGCGGTAATAATCAGATTGCCAACACTATGTCCGGACACCCCGCCTTCCTTGAAACGATACGTAAAAAGTTTCGCGAGTCGGTCATCCGGATGCCTGGAGAGCGCAACCAATGCTCTTCGAACGTCGCCAGTCGGAAGGATGCCAAATTCTTCACGCAGCACCCCGGTAGATCCACCATCGTCTGCCATTGAGATAATGGCAGATAAATAAACTGGATGTTCACGAAGGGCTTTTAGCACCGTATAGGTTCCGGTCCCTCCGCCTATTACCACTATCTTTTTTTCTTTAGAGCTTGTTGTCATCATCATTATTCTACGGTAACACTTTTTGCTAAATTGCGCGGCTTATCAACATCATGATCTTTGAGTACGGCCATATGGTAGGCAAAGAGTTGAAGCGGGATTACTGAGAGAATCGGGCTTAACTCTTCTCGTACTTTCGGAATAGTCATCACGTGATCTACATGATGACCAATCTCCGTATCTCCCTCGCTTGCAAGTGCAATAATTTTCGCACCTCTGGCTTTCAGTTCTTGAATATTTGAAAGAGTTTTAGTATAGACGCTATCTCTGGGCGATACAACCAGCACAGGAAAATGCTTATCAATGAGCGCGATCGGCCCATGTTTCATCTCACCGGACGCATAACCTTCGGCATGGATGTAAGAAATTTCTTTGAGCTTCAGTGCACCCTCTAAAGCCACCGGCCAACTATACTTGCGGCCGATATAAAGAAAATTGTTGTGGTTTTTATATACACGAGCAACCTCTTTAATCTTATGAACGTCTCTTTCCAGAATCTTTTGGGCTTGCCCAGGAAGTGATAAAAGTTCTTGCAAAATGGGAGCACTCTTCTCAGAACTTAAGAAACCCCTCATCCGCCCAAGGTAAATAGCCGCAAGCACGAGCACAGAGAGCTGCGAGATAAACGCCTTGGTGGATGCAACCGCAATCTCGGGTCCTGCATAATTATAGATTCCCGCGTCCACTTCGCGGGTAACCGAAGACCCCACCACGTTCACAATCCCCAGGGTTAGCGCTCTTCTTTTTTTTGCTTCCCGGATGGCTCCGAGCGTATCGGCCGTCTCGCCGGACTGAGAGATCGCAAGCACTGTCGTATTTTTGTCCATGACGGACGGCTGGTAGCGAAATTCCGAGCTGTAGGCAATGTCGGTCGGCAACCCTGCAAAGGTTTCAAAAAGATACTTCCCGATCAATCCCGCAAAGTAGGACGTGCCGCAGGCCACGATGATCAATCGACGACTATCTCTAAGACGGTTTCGGACGGCGTCCAAACCCCCTAATTTTACCTCTCCCTTCCGAGCTATGATTCTTCCTCGAAGCGCGTTTTCAATCACCGAAGGCGCTTCAAAAATTTCTTTCTCCATAAAGTAATCAAATCCTCCTTTCTGCGAATCCTCAATTGACCAATCAATCATGCTGACCGGTTTTTTTAGCTCTTTTTTACGACGGGCACCGGAGCGCAAAAGGTGAAAAATCTTTTTTGAAAAAGGGGTTAAAACCGCCATCTCATTATCGTTTAAATAAATTACGCGCCGGGTCTTACCCACGATTGCCGAGGCATCGGAGGCCAGCATATATTCCTGCTTGCCGAGACCAATTAAAAGCGGTGATCCCCTGCGGACTCCGACAAGCACAGCGGGCTCTCGCGAATAAATCACCGCCAACCCGAATGTCCCCTGGACGTGGCGCACGGCCTGCTCTACGGCTTCAGCCAGATCAGATGCACCAAAAGCGATGCAGCGCTCAATCAGATGCGCCAACACTTCGGTATCTGTGCTAGAGCAGAACGTATGGCCTTCTCGAAGCAACGCCGCCCGGATTTTTTCGTGATTCTCAATAATGCCATTATGAACCACGAAGATTTCGTTTTTGCAGTCCGTATGCGGGTGGGCGTTTTCAACCGTGGGTTCTCCATGCGTTGCCCAGCGGGTATGAGCAATTGCTAGGGTGCTCGAAGGAATAGGGTTTAGTTTTTTTTCAAGTGAGACAATTTTACCTACGGCTTTTTTCAAAAAGATATCTCCGGAAGCATTGATTGCGGCAATACCTGCGGAATCATACCCGCGATATTCTAAACGTTTTAATCCTTCCAGGACGGTTCGCGTGGCATTTTTTTTACCAATATAGCCTACAATCCCGCACATATTATATCTTCTCCCATAAATGATCGAATAAAATTCTCTGGGTAGTCGCGATTTTCTCATCTCGTATTAAAACGCCAAATGGACTATGATCATCTGCAATTGATATCAATGCGATTTTTGGACCATAAATCAACACATAGGCCGGCGCATCAGTGGAAAGCCAGCGGCGCTGGGCGAGCTTTAGATTTTTTGGATCGCCCCCTTCACCCAATGCAATAACCCGTGTTCGAATACCCAGACGGACCTTTTCCTTGGTAAATTGAGGAAACAATTTATAGAGATAAGAACGTACAGATTTTGAAGAGTAGAGTGCATACGCTTTATTCGGGAGCTTCGATACGATTTCTAAAACATCTTCTAAAATTTGGCGGATTCCTTCATCGGAATCAAAATATTCAACCGCTGGACGCCCGCCGTGTTTGACATAAAAAGATAAAAGGGTTGGTAATACATCTCGCACCTTTTTTTCTATTACAAGCAGACGGTTTTTTTGATTTTTCAATATCTCTAAAATTTCTTCAGGGGAGCGGATAATAAAACGCTTGCGGCTTCCTCGGTACTCACTTGCTATTAAACCTCTCTCCTCAAGCGCACCCAATGCGTCGTGCACTGAGCCGCGGTTAATATTGGTTTTTTGAGCCAAGGCTCGAATAGAAGCAGAGCCCCATGGCAATAAAGCACAATATACTTGTATTTCTTTGTCAACGAGTCCGATATCTTTCAAGACCTCTCTTACTTTAAGCATTATTTTAAGCGTAAAATAATGCCTTTTTTTGTCAATAAATTTCCTACAAAAACTGTGGATAACTACTAGAGAACAATGTTTATGAGATGGTTTCTTACGATAATTATTCTTTGTGGCTTTTTGCTCGCGAGCAATGCCTTGATTTTTTCTCGGCTAAGAGCTTCTTTTTTGATCTCTTCCTCACTGGCATCGCCTTGAACTTCAAATCGATCGCGGACTTTACCGTTTATTTGAATTACTATTTCTTTCGTTGATTCTCGAAGCTTAGATTCGTCATATGTGGGCCACAGAGAAATATGAATGCTCTTTTTCTCGCCCAGCCCAGACCATAATTCTTCGGTAATAAACGGCGCAAAAGGAGCTAAAAGCTTTAAGAAAATTTTATAACTTTGCTCGTCAAACCCCCCTTCTAATGTGTTTAGCAAAATCATCAGCTGCGAGACAGCAGTATTATAGTGAAGGCGCTCGATATCCTCACCTATTTTTTTAATTGATTGATTTAAAATAACTTCCGTTTCAGAGTGAATACGTTTCATTCTCTTGGAATTCTCTTTAAAATACCACACGCGTTTTAAGAATCGATCAATTCCAACAATACCCGCATCACGAAAATCACCCCCAACAGAGAACGGACCCAGAAACATCAGATACATCCGAAAAACATCAGCGCCGTACGCCTTAATATACTCATCGGGATTAACTACATTTCCTTTTGACTTCGACATCTTAGCGCCGTTTTTAATCAAAAGTCCATGCGCACGGAATTTCTTAAATGGTTCATCAAACTCTATCAGATCCCACTCGTGAAATACCTTGGTTATAAATCGTGTATAGAGAAGATGCAAAACCGCATGCTCGGCCCCTCCGATATACATATCAACCGGAAGCCACTTTTTAGCTCTGACTTTATCGAATGGTTCTTTTTTATTTTTGTGATCAATGTATCTAAAAAAGTACCAAGCCGAATCCAAAAACGTGTCAGAAACATCGGTCTCGCGTCTAGCCTCACCCCCACACTTCGGACACGTGGTTTTTACAAATTCTTCAATCGTTGCAAGCGGTGACTTGTCTGTTCCGGTTGGATGAAAATCGCGAACATCAGGAAGTAAAACCGGCAAATCTTTTTCTGGAACTGGCTGCCATTCACACTTTTTGCAATAAATCATGGGGATTGGTGGTCCCCAATAGCGCTGGCGAGAAATTAACCAATCCCGCAAATGATAATTAACTTGTATCTTTCCACCCACAAACTCTGTAATTTTCTTTTTTGCCTCTTCTGAATCTACGCCGCTAAATTTCCCAGAATTGACCAGAATTCCTTCAGCAATATACGCAGATTCTTTTACAAACTGCTCCCATACATATTTTTGCGAGCTGATATCAGTAAAATTTTCTATCTCCCCTGGTTTCATCCATTGTAACTTGTGCATTTTCTTCTCTTCTTCGCTAATTGGATCCCGAGCATCATCAACTAACTCAAATAACAGCCCTTCGGCGTCTGCCAGTCGGTTTTCTTTTTTATGCGCTGCAAAATAACTACCATATAATCTCCCCAAACTTCTGACGAATCGAATATTTTTATACCCAGTTTCTTCTCTTATCTCACGAGTTGCAGCCAATACCGCGTCTTCGTTATCTTCAATACCTCCAATAATAAACGTATGCCAGCCAAAATTCTCCCAATCAAGGGTTAGATACTCGTCCGTTCTCGGGTTGCGTAGAATGCAATACAACGTTTTTCTTTTAATTATAGGGGATCCGGATTGACGCTTAGATTTTTCATCTTCAAAATGAGGAGCAATAACTTGTCTTATCGATAGTTTATATTTTTTTGCAAACTCGAAATCGCGCTGGTCGTGTGCAGGTACGGCCATGATCGCGCCGGTTCCGTAACCCATAACTACATAATCTGCAATCCAGATTGGAATTTCTTCTTTTGTGGCCGGGTTAATAGCCTTTATCCCTTTTAATTCAATACCGGTTTTCCATTTTTTTTCTTCCTCTGCTTTGCTTTTTACTTCTTTAATATAATTCTCAACCTCTCCCCAATTTGAGATTTGAGATTTGAGATTTGAGACTAATTCGTGCTCCGGCGCTAACACCATATAGGTTGCACCGAAAAGCGTATCAGGACGCGTCGTGAAAACTTGTATTTTGTCGCTCGTTCCTTGTATTTTGAAATCAATTAATATGCCTTCGGAGCGACCAATCCAATTTTTTTGCGCTATTTTTACGTTCTCGGACCAATCAATGGTTTCGAGATCATCAAGCAGACGCTCGGCATAATCCGTAATCTTAAAAAACCATTGCTCAAGCTCTTTTTTTATAACTTTTGCCTCACATCGCTCACATTCTCCTGCCAGCACCTGCTCGTCTGCTAAAACCGTAAGGCATTTAGGACACCAATTAACTGTGGCCTTTTTTCGGTATGCAAGACCGTGCTTAAACATTTGAACAAAAATCCATTGGGTCCACTTATAGTATTCGGGATCGTGGGTTTCAAGCCGTTCGTTCCATGCAAATCCGTTTCCGATCATCTTCAACTGATTATAAAAATTCTTCTCGGACTCGCGTGCAAGTTCTTTTGGATGGCGTCCGATTTTGAGCGCATAATTTTCTGAATGAATTCCAAATCCATCAAGACCAATGGGTTCAAATACATCATACCCTTCCATCCGTTTTTTACGCCCGTAAATATCTGCACCCGCGTAGGGATACATATTCCCCACGTGCAGTCCTTCGGCCGAGGGATACGGAAACATCATGAGATTATAAAATGGCTTTCGCCGGCTGGCGGATCGCCCCTCTAAATCCGGCTCATAGATTTTCTCACGAAACCATCTATCCGCCCACTTTTTCTCGATTTCTTTAGGGTTATAGCTTGTCATTTATGCAATCAGTATACTGAACTTTAGTCTTATCTCAAAATTCAAGCCCGAAAACTCTTTTGGCATTTTGAGTAGTGAGCTTAGAAACTTCTTCAAACGAAATATCCCGGAGCTGGGCAATGCGCTTTGCAATCTCGACTACATATAAGGGTTCGTTGCGCTTTCCGCGATACGGCATCGGTGCGGCATACGGAGCGTCCGTTTCAATTAAAATCTTATCCAACGGGATTTTTTTCACAACTTCATCGTACATAGAAGTAATCGTAATTACTCCCGAGAAAGAGAAAGAAAAACCCATCTCTAAAAACTTCTGGGCAATGTCCCACGGACCTACAAAAAAATGCACATTGCCGCTCGCCGCATCCCCGCCTTCCACTTTTAGAATTTCAATCAAATCTTCGTAGGCGTCCGTGGAGTAGGATTTATCCGGTAGCTGCGAAGGCCTGCAATGAAGCATGAGTTTCTTTTTTATTTTTTTTGCAAGCTGTATGTGCGCCCGAAAAATTTCTTTCTGTCTATCTCGACTCTCGGGATCTGTCCGATAATAGTCAAGACCACACTCGCCAATCGCAACAACGTTTGAATTTTGCGCCAACTGCTCATAAAATTTTTCGTCAAACGATTCACTGGAATCAGTAGGATGTTGACCGACAGAAGCCCAAAATCCATTGTACCTCTCGGCAAGCCGAACCGCCGCCTCAGACGTTTCTTTTTTTGTTCCAACTTGAATACAAAAAACTTCGCCTGCGAGCGTGCGTTTAACTACTTCATCCCGGTCCTTTTCAAAAACCTTAGACTGAAGATGAGTGTGCACATCAATGAGCATGCCAAATTTATATGAACATTAGTGAATAATAAATTTGAGCACCGAGCACATAATGCGTTATGTGTTCGGTAAAGGTTTGTCTGCTAAAAATCATTCGCCTTTCGGCTCTAATTTTGGGACAATTCCTTTTACTTTCTTAAAAATAGCGGGGCATCGAGCTTCACCGTAACCCCGCGCCACTCGTCTTTGCTTTTCTTATCCACTCCAAAAATGCTGAAAATTTTATCCGCAGTACCGGGCATAAAAGGCTGCAGAAGCCGAGCCACAGAGAGCGCGCCGTACGCTAAATTCCACAAAACAGCTTTTGTTTTTTCCGGATCAGTCTTTACTAGTCGAAAGGGTTCATAGGTCTGAACATACGCGTCCAGTTCACGAAGCACCTCCCAAATAACATCCATCGCTTGCTTTAATTCGTATCGCTGCATGGCTTCTTCGTATCGAGGTCGCACAAACCGATCAATAAAATAAGATATGCTTACAGTCTCAAGCTCAGAACTCTTGGCTTCTTTGAGCGTAAAGAAGGTAGAGCTCTTTCGTATAGGGACACTTGACAGAACCTCAACCGATGGCTTCTCCAGTCTGCCAGAAAAATATTCCTCAATCATTGCAGTAACCCGGCTGATATAATTTCCCAGCCCGTTGGACAAATGGGCATTATAAACTTCGACAAAACGATCCTCAGTAAAATCGCCGTCTCCAAAGGTGGAAATTTCACGAAGCAAATAATATCGAAGGGGATCCTTACCGTAGCGATCGACAATATCAAGAGGGTCAATCACATTTCCGAGCGTCTTCGACATTTTCTGCCCTCCGGAGGTAACAAAACCATGAACAAATAATGCTTTGGGCAGTGAAAGTCCTGCGGAAAGCAACATGCCGGGCCAGATCGCGCCATGAAACCTAAGGATGTCCTTACCAATAATATGAAGATCTGCGGGCCAGAATTTTTCAAACGGCGCCGGGTTGCCAGAACCAAAACCTAAAGCCGTGATGTAGTTGGAAAGCGCATCACACCATACATACATCGTCTGTGATACATCACTGGGCACCGCAATCCCCCATGAGATGTCTTTTGCGGGGCGCGAGAAACTCACATCTTCTAATCCTTCTTTGAGAAATGATGCGATCTCGTTCTTTCGAGATTCAGGAAAAATCATAAATTCACCGGATTCTATTGCCTGAAGAATCTGATCACGATATTTGGAAAGTCGGAAAAAATAATTCTCCTCTTCAATCGATTCAGGTGTCTGGCCATGATCAGAACATTTCCCGTCTACTAAATCTTTCTGGGTTATAAATGCTTCGTGTCCCACGCAATAAAGTCCACTATACTTCTTTTTGTAAATATCTCCGGCCCTCTCCAGTCGTCTCCATAGATCCTGGGCGCCTGGGAAATGACGTCTTTCATCTGAGGTACGGATAAAATCATTATTTAAGATATCGAGAAGCGAGATCAATCGTTTGAACTCTGGAACCATTCCATCCACAAATGCGCGCGCTTCTTTCCCGGCCGCTTGTGCTGCTCGCATAATTTTTGCTCCGTGTTCATCGGTGCCCGTAAGAAAATAAACTTCGCGTCCGCAAAGTTTTTGCCAGCGCGCAATCGCATCGGCTTGAACAAGCTCCATCGCATAGCCTATATGCGGCGGCGCATTTACATATGCAATCGCAGTTGTAATATAGAACTTTTCCGCCATCTTCAAGCCGTTGAATCTGCCTTTTCAGTTAAGATATCTTTCGATATCTCAACCAAAACGGCCGCAATGGGAACCGCAAGCAAAAGCCCGAAAAATCCGCCCAACTGACCGCCAACGATTAAGGAAATTATCACTAAGATCGGTGGCACGCCAACGGCTTTTTGAAAAACCACGGGTACAATCAGATGATTTTCAAACTGCCCTACGATGATATAGAAAAGAAGCACAACAAGGCCAAGCGTTGGACTCTGTAAAAACGCAATAATTACAGCGGGAACTGCTGCTAAAATGGGGCCGAAAAGGGGAATCAACTCAAAAATCGCAGCTAAAATTGCAAGCGACAGCGCGAATTTAACTTGTAAAATAGTCAATCCGATGTAAACCAAAGCACCAATCAAAAGCCCTAAAAGAATTTGGGCTTGCAGCCAACGACCAATCTTTAAGCTCGAGCGGCCCCACAAATCCAAGATGTAGTTTTTGTATTCGGGAGGAGTAACAATCCGCAAAAAGTTGTCCACTCCATTTTTCTGAACCGAGAGGTAAAAAGAAATTATAATGATTAAAATAAAGGAAAACGCACCACCGAATATCACAGACGTTGCCTGATAAAACCCGCCGGCAATTTGGCCAATCGACACTCGAAGATCTTCAATAAACCCTTCGATCATACTGGAAATCGCGGCGGGCAGCTGCGGCATAAAGTTAGAGAATGCGCCCGAAGCTCCCTGAATCAACGTCTCGGATGAAAAGTCGGTAAGCTCGGAGAAAAGCGGGGGAACGATGGTAGAAAATGCAACTCCCAAAATCGTAAATGCGATAATATAAACAAAAAGCACGCCTAGGACATGCGGAACCTTAAAGCGCGAAAACCAGCGCGCCGCGGGCTCTACGGCTGACGCGATCACAACCGAGAAGAGCACAATGGCAACAACATTTCGAATTAAATAGAGAAAAATAACTCCGAATACAATAAGAAGTATTCGAATCAGGGTAGTGGTGGAAATATCAAATTTAGTTATGTTGGGTGTGGGCATAATTTAGATACGAGCTAAAATAGTTGTGTAGTCGCCTCCATTTTTGTGCGGACCGATGACCGCTAAATTTAGATTGCCTGGTCGAATCAATTCTTTCGCTACTTTCATTATATCATCGTGAGTAACTCGTTCAATATGACGGAATAACTCTTGCGGCGTTTCTATTTTTTTATAAAACATTGCCTGCTCGCCAAAAAAACTAGCGATCTCGTCAGATGATTCAAAAGAAAGCGCGAGAGATCCTCGAAGATAGTCTTTTGCAAATGCAATCTCTTTTTCTGAAAATCCGTTCTCCTTTATGTCGTGAAGAATATCTACCATCTTCTCAACCACTCGCCCAAGGTCTTTATGTGGAATGCCGGCGGTTGCAACTAAATATCCGGAGTCTGTATAGTGCTGAGCTGAGGCTCTTACGTAGTATGCAAGCCCCAATTTTTCTCGAATCTCCATAAAAAGCCGGCTCGACATATTCCCCCCTAACATTACACCCAAAAGGTCGAGCGCATGGCGCTTCGTATCATACACATCATATCCCCGAAAACCCAACGCCAAATGGGTTTGATCTGTTTTTTTAAACGAACAATAAACTGCAGGTTTGGTTTGTCTCTCGCGCGTTGGTTTTTTTGGCCCTGCACGTCCGTCTTTAAAACGCGAGAATGCTTTTATAATTTTTTTTTCAGTATCTTTTGCGTCAATGTTGCCCGCAACGATCACCAGAGTATTTTCAGCAACGTATTGTTTGTTTTTGTAGTTTAAAATGTCCTTACGGCTGATTTTTCCAATAATCTCTTTGGTTCCTGCAATATCCCATCCGGCTGGCTGATCACCGTAGAGAAGTTCTTCCCACACCTCCATAATTTTTCGCTGCGGCATGTCTTCATACATACTGATCTCCTGAATGATTACTCCCCGCTCGCGCTCAATCTCATCGGCCTTAAAAAGTGGCTCAAGCAAAATGTCCGAGACAATATCCAGCGCCTCATCAAAATGCTTGCGGGCAGCCTTTACCCAATAGCCCGTGAATTCTTTTGAGGTAAACGCGTTGTGCTCTGACCCAAGCCGGTCAAGCGCTTGATTTACCTCTCCAGGGTTTGGGCGGTGTTTGGTTCCTTTAAAAAAGAGGTGCTCCAAAAAATGCGAGACCCCGCTGATTTTTTTGTGCTCGTACTTTGAGCCGGTCCCCACCAGCACCAAAAGCGTCATTGCCTGGGTGCCGGTCATCGGCACCGTGATAACCTTAAGCCCGCTCGGGAG
Organism: Patescibacteria group bacterium; assembly: GCA_022563755.1. Taxonomy (GTDB): domain Bacteria; phylum Patescibacteriota; class Minisyncoccia; order HO2-45-28; family HO2-45-28; genus JADFMT01. The sequence goes on from JADFMT010000015.1 coordinate 16,045, forward strand.
TGTCTTTTTATAAAATTTCATTCGCCTATTATACCATGCTTCCCAAAATAAAAAAGAGGCGCTTTTTACGCCTCAATTAAAATCAAATTAAAGATCATCATATGGACCATGGTTATTAGATACAATAATCCCAAACACTACTGCACATATTATGAACACGATCCCTCCAATAACCCATTCCATTTTTAGTCCTCCCTAATGAAAGTTTTTGGATTGAGCTTGCTGAGAGTTTTCAAAACGCAGTTAGCCTTGTATTACTTTAGCATCTCTAAAATGTATTTGTCAAGCGATGATATGTTGTGGCGCTCTTGCTTGCCGGTGTCGCGATCGCGGATGGTTACGGTATCATCTTCTAAAGTTTGGTAGTCAATGGTCACGCACCACGGGGTTCCGATCTCGTCCTGACGGCGGTAGCGCTTGCCGATATTTCCAATGTCATCCCACATAACCCGGAAACGCATCCCCTCAACAAGACGCGAAAACGCGCGATAAACTTCTCGCGCCTTTTCAATAATATCCTTTTTATTTGCTACCAGTGGAAATACCGCAACTTTAATGGGCGCGAGTTTTGGATGTAATTTTAAAACAACCCTCCTCTCACCGCCAAGTTTATCCTCCTCGTACCCGTCCATTAAAAACGCAAGAAACGCCCGATCCAAACCAAGTGATGGTTCAATCACGTAAGGATAAAAACGCTCTTTTTTCTCCTCATCGAAGTACTGAAGATCCTCCCTAGAATGCTCGGAATGTGTCTTGAGGTCAAAATCCGTGCGATTGGCAATTCCTTCCAGTTCTGAGAAACCGTCTTCCGAGATTCCGTAGCGATATTCAATATCGGTTGCCTGTTTTGCGTAATGCGCAAGCTCGTCTTTGTCATGCTTGCGAAATCGGATATTTTTTTTCTTAATCCCCAATGACAAAAACCAATCCATCCGCATCTTACAAATATCGTCAAAATACTGGTCCGCATGGTCAGGGCGTCCAAAATATTCAAGCTCCATTTGCTCAAATTCGCGCGCTCGAAAAAGAAAATGCTGCGGGGTAATCTCGTTTCGAAATGCCTTGCCTACCTGTGCAATTCCAAAAGGAAGATTTGGATGAAATGAATCCATAACATTCTTGAAATTCACAAAAATAGCTTGGGCAGTTTCAGGCCGAAGATATACCACAGACGAAGAATCTTCTACTGGCCCTGCATGCGTCTTAAACATCATTTGAAATGGACGCGCTTCGGTCAACTCACCTCCGCACTCGGGACACGCCGAAGGACCGTCCTTCAAGTCCCGAAGGGCGGTCCTTCGGGGAAGATGATCTACGCGAAAACGTTTTTTGCACTTTTTGCAATCTACTAAAGGGTCGCTAAACTGCTCCACGTGACCAGACGCCTCCCACACTTTAGAATTCATAAGAATTGCGCCGTCAAGCGCATAAATATGATCTTCGCGAAGCATATGCCGCCACCACTCATACTTGATGTTCTCTTTTAAAAAAACTCCTAGGGGACCGTAATCCCAGGTTCCTGCCAATCCGCCATAAATTTCCGATCCTGGATAAATAAATCCCCGTCGTTTTGCTAAACTCGTAATTTTTTCGAGCGTGCTTGCCATATAATTAGAAATTAGGGCGCAACTTTTTCTTCCCCTGCTCTGACCCCTGAGTCAAACGCAGAGATATCAATTGTAAGAGGTGACGCCGAACTGCGTACTTGATTTCCAGTAAATTCATCTCTGCCCTCTGCTTCAATATCAAAAAGTAAAACCGGAGAGGAACCCACCTGACCCACAGACGGAATAAAACCAATCTGAAACATTACCTCCCGGGCCGGCTGATTAATGCCGATGCCGGCTTTAAGCTTGCCTACACGCCAGACGACCTCAGATCTGGCACTATCAAATATGACCGCCTCCCCTCCAGGACTCACTACCCCCTTCCAATTCACATAGGAAGGCACGGCGGCTCTGACCACTGAATCTCGAATGTTATTTGAGGTATTTGAAATGGACCACGCCACTGTATAGACGGTTTCCTGACCTACGCGAGGAGGAAGAGGACCGGATCCTCGAGGTACCCCCCCATAATAGAGCCCTCGGCTCGAAAGTTGAAGCGAGGTTTCCAGCTTCAAAGAAACATCTACTTTCCCAGAAACATCTACCCCCTCAAGCCCAAGGATTGGACCTGCGGGTGTCATGCTTCCGGAAAACTCAATTTTTAAATTGCGAATACCGCTTGCAGAAAACGCGGCCGCATCTAACACTTTCATGCTAAAGCGCGCTCTGCCTTCGCCGCCAGGATTCAGGAAACGTAAATCCGGAAGGCTGGAAGATGTCCAAATTACTTTTTTATCAAGTCCCCGATAAAACCCCTGACTAACAGAGATTGAGCGCTCGTCGATCGCCTCCCCGCTAAGGCCTACCTCAAGGGTTACGTTGGTAAGTGCCTGGGACAGGTTATTGCGCCACAGAACTTCAATATTGAGCGTATCGCCGCCTCGCAGTGTCGGGGTGTCCTGCCCATTGATTTTGAGCGCAAGATCAATAAAGAGACGGCGCAACGTAACGGTTCTAGATGCTTCTCCGTAAACATTTAATTTATTGTCCTCCAGTACACCCACTCGCGCCTGTACTGCCCGCTCTGCCCTCTCCTCACCCTCAAAAATGCCGGAGATCCGAACCGAGCGTTCCTCACCCGGAGCGAGATCACCAAGTGCCCACTGATTATTTCCTTGTTGAGGTTTTAACGAAGCATCTTTAAACGTAAAACCTGCAGGATAGAGAACTTCTAACACCAAATCTTTCAGGACGCCCTTTGCATTAGATGAGTAGCGCACCTCAATGGTAACCTTGCGTCCCACATTAACTTCTTTAGGTAGGGCAATGGAAACCCCGATAGGGGAACGAGAAAGAGTAATGGACGCTCTTTCCTCTTTTTCAAAAATCGCATTGGATCCTTCGGTTCGATACTCAAGTACCACACGTGCCTCTCCTTCATACCCTTCTGCCCCGTAGACAAAAGCCGAGAAAGTTTCGCGAACCACTTCTCCCGGCAATATTTCTTCAAGCGAACGATGTTCAATAAGCGCTCCTCGCGGCAGTTCTCTAACTGGGCGCGACCCTGCGGGATAGTAAAAACGAATATCGGCCGTCTCCAGTTTTACATCATTGCGGTTACGGATCATAACCTCCCAACGCACCTGCTCCCCCCCTCCTACGCTTTCAGGAGCAGAGATGGTAAGCTCAATATTTCTGCCTGAGACGGTTCCTAGCCCGCCAAAAAGATAAACTCCTGCCAAGACGACCAAGATAAAAACAAAAACCGTAGCAATAATAGCCAAGATTTTCATGTTGGAATGGCGTGGTTTAGGAGTTAGATACTGGGCAATCGATTTTTTCTCCGGAGGCCGTTCTTCCCAGCCGGTTTTAACTTTCTCCTCCCGATACGTAAGTTCGGGCTCCTCAAAACGTCCTTCAAACGTTTCGCCTTTTTTATAAAGTCGTTTCCGTAAACGTTCCAAACTATCGTCTGGCATTTCATGATTATATCATAAAAAGGAGTGATGCCGAAACATCACTCCTTGAATTCAAACA
>JADFMT010000038.1 GCA_022563755.1 Patescibacteria group bacterium
CTTGTCTTTCATGATGTAGTCGAGTGTCGCATCTATTTTTTCGGGAATACCAAAAGCTTTTTTTGCCTCTTTGCCCTTCTCGGTGTTTAGTGAGTTTAAGAATTCTTTTATGTTGCCGAAAGTCAGCATACTCGCAAAAGTCTCTGGATAACCAATATTTTTCGCGTTTAGCTGAAGAATTAAAATAAATTCCTTCAATCTCTTACCCGTTACATCAAATGTAAATATTGGACTTGTTGGCGAATCCTTGAGTAAGCGCGGAAGACCAAACCAAAGGGCAACTACAAGAGCGACAAGACCTAAAATAAACGAAAGCGTAAAGAGATAACCAACGCCAACTATTGCCGCAACAATAAGGATGGCGTTATCAATCCACCTCTTGCGCCATTTACCCATCGAGGTATTTATCTCCTCTTGGAGTTCCAATAACTCTTCCTCAATGTCGCGCTGTTCGCTATCTTTAAAATTTTCTTCGTGTTCTTTCGCCATAAGCAATTTTGTGTCTTGTTTTAATAAATCCTCATCGCTGAAATATCTTGCATTTGTTCTAAGTTTGTAATCCATATTTTAGGTACTCGGGTCTCTCGATACTAAATTGTCGTGGCGGAGGCGGGAGGATTTTTACCCCGTACCCTTTGTGGTGCGGGGCGAACCGCTCTCTCCCGCACAATGCGGGCCACTTGGGTCTAGTACCATCAGAAGTGAGGCCGTGTAAGGGTTTTTTGAAGATTTTGGGAGAGGGCGGTTTGGGGCATCTAGATCTGAGTAAAATATACGCTTATTCAACTTTCTTTTTTAGCTTTTTTAAATACTCAACTGCTTCTGGCGTGATAAGATTTTTAGTTTCTTTTTTATCATAAAGACTAAATGCTTCATCAAAAGAAAACCAAGCCAAGCCCGCACCTTCACCAAGCACAAGCTCTCTGATATATTTTGGAAAAATAACATAATACATATTGTCTTTTTCAGATAATAATTCTAGGCCATCTTTATCAACTCGGATCCCAAGCTCTTCATGTATCTCTCGTACAACGGCTTCTTCTGCTTTTCCTTGGTCAATGGGGTCAATTGAGCCGCCAAAATAATCCCATTTATTTGGACTAGCGCTAGTTCTATCATCCCGCTTATGAATTAAAACTTTTTTATCCTTAGGGCTATAGAAAAAGAATCCGATGCGAGATTTATTTGAATTTTGAATCATATATATAAGTTAAACAGGCGCCTCGGTATCTCGATAAAACTTTTTTGTAGCCCTACGTCGCTTCGCTCCTCAGGATGCTGTTTTTTGTGCCCAAATTAAAATTCGGACAAAAAACGCAGCGGAGGGGGTGGGACTCGAACCCACAAGGGCTTGCGCCCGCCGGTTTTCGGGACCGGTTCCTTACCAATTCGGAGCACCCCTCCTTATTTGCTTCCCTCAACTCGATCTCCAATCCTGATATGATTTTTATCGGTAAAGCCAGCGTTGACCTCAAGAATGTATTTTGCAAGGGAGATGGGTTGAAATGTTTGAGGAAATGACTCTGGCAGAGCATTTTTAGTAATGTCTATAATCTGCCATTTTTCATCGATCCAAATAATGTCCAGTGCAAAATGCATATCTTTCATCCAAATCGAATGAAAATCCGGTTTATCGAATATAAAGAGCATCCCTTGGTTTTCAAAAAGTTTATCTCTTCCGGAAAGGCCATGAACCCTTTTTTCTGAGGTATCTGCGAGCTCAATCTCGATTTCTGCTCCATTTATGGTTAGCAGGGGAGGAATTTTTCTCTGGGAGAAAGAATCCTGTGCCTGCATTCTCCACACCAGGAAAGCTCCAAGAGAAACGATGACCAGCAAAAAAGACGCAAGGGCCTTGTTTATGTGCATACCTGTGATATTATAAGCGCTATAATGTCCTTTCACAAGCGCAGGAGGTTGAGATGAAAAAATGCATAGCGACAGTTGCCGTTTTGCTTGCGTTTTTAGCTCCTCTTGTTGCTGTTGCTCAAGAGGAGAAAAATTCAGATAATGCTTCAAGCTGCATAACAAAAACGATTCAATTAGAAGTGAATTTGCTTGGCATTCGAAATTCGGGGACGGGAAATTCCAAAGTTTTTGATCCCAATATTGATTCTAAAGAAGTTATCGGTCCCGAGGACAGAAGAAAGTTACTCATGCATGCACGCTTTGAGACTAAATGTCTAAATCCAAACTTCGAGTTCTCATTAGCCGTCTATGTCGACGCAGATGATGCCAATTTTTCAGATGGCCAAGATTCAGCGGGTTTAGAAGTTTCTCTTCTTTTTCCTATTCATTTTTTGACAGATCGGCTGAAAGTCGGATTCCATCATAATAGTGCTCATAACTTCGTGAATGAGGCGACCGGCAGAGGAACTGACGTCACAGCTTTTCATATTGGTTTTGATCTAGTAAGACGCATGAATGAATCTTTAACGATTTGGGGAAGGTATAACATAAAAGATAAAGCAAGTCCCTATTTTTTAACTGCCGATGCAGGCGAGATTCCTATTAAGGAGATCGGGAGACTTAAAGGGACGCTGGGATTTGAATGGGTAAGGAAAAATACATTTCGCTTATCAACGGTTTTATATATTGATAGCGAGGATAATTTAGCATCCATAAAACCTCGGTTGGAAGTAACTACATTAGCTGGTTGGCCCAATCTCTTTTTTGAATATCACCTCAATTTAAAAAACACTGATCTTTTCGGCCAGCACGAATTGCTCCTGGGGCCGGTGATGAAGTTTTAGCCAGGGAGCGGGATAGTAATCCTGCACCCTGGTTTTTTTGCATAAGCGACTAGATAGGTCTAGTCGATATGTATCTTAGCCAAAGGTAAACGTAAATGCGCGAAGGCCGGGGTTTTCAATAATGATTTCTAGAGTATGCTCCCCGTGCCCTTCTGGATCTTCTATAAGCCGATAAAGTCGATCTTCTTTTATAAATACTGTAGAATCTTCCTCAACATCACTTCCTGCCTCGCTGCCAAGGGCAATTCCATCGCGTACAAGTCGTATCGTTACGCCGGCCTCTGAGCTTACAACCAGAAACACTTTCTGAGCTTGGTAGCGAAAAATAATTTTGGCACCAGAGCTCTTATTCTCTGTAAACTCTTCGCTAAATTCCCAATCACCGGTAAGGTAGAGAATATTTGTTTTGATGCCTGTGGGTTCAGGAAGCGTTTGCGCTCCAAGTGTATTTGGTTTTCCATTCCCGAGATACGTATTTCGCGATGCGCCAAAGTAAATCTCAGGGCTTCTACGTGTAGATAGATCGACTTCCTCAACCCCTTCTGGTTTTGAGATTCCTTTTTGGATATCTTCGTCGATCCCCAACATCGCCATTCGTTCTCCCAGGAGCTCCTGGATTTTCCTTTCCGTTTCTTCATACCCCCCTTCACCGATATGGTCATATACAATAAAACCGTCAATATCAATCAAGTACTTTCGTGGCCAGTAGCGATTTTTGTAAGCATGCCACGTCGAATAGTCATTATCGAGAACGACTGGATAGTTGACGCCGAATTTTTCTACTGCCGCTAATACATTTTCATATTTTTGTTCAAATTGAAACTCCGGTGTATGGATTCCGATAATGACAAGCCCTTTATCTTTATACTTCTCATGCCATTGGTTGAGGTAGGGGAGTGTGCGTTGGCAATTAATACAGCTATAGGTCCAAAAATCGACAAGGATCACTTTCTTGCCAATCAATTCCTGAATGGTAATGCCCTTTGTATTAATAAAACCGTCCGGGCTTGTAATCTCTTTTGCCGGCGGATACTGTTTTGCTTTTTCTTTTTTGTCCATCAAGATAATTTTGCTTGCACTCTCCGTCTGCCCCTCTTCCGCGGGCCGAGAGGGTTTTCTTGACTGCAAGTATATGATTGAGCCAATGATTGCTACCGCAACTACGATAAGGATACTGGTTCTCATATTTCACATTAACGCAGGAGCCAACGATTGAGAAGCTCAAAATTTGCAATGAGGTTGAGGTTTTGTGTAAAGACCAAGATGCCCAAGGCAATCAAGATAACCCCAAATCCAATGTTCACGTAATTCAGAATATGTGCGTACCGATTGATGAGGTTCGATGCCTGGGCGGTAAAGAGTCCAACGGCAAGGAAGGGGATACCAAGCCCGATTGAGTATGCAAATAGAAGATTAAACGCCGCTCCGGGTTGAGTTGCCGCAAGACCCAGTATGGCCCCGAGGGCAGCACCGACGCACGGTGTCCAGCCGACGGCAAAGGCAGATCCGAAAAGAAACGAGGTGAGATATTTCGATTTAAATTTTATGGTAACTGCGATTTTATGCTCGCGGTCCAAAAACGGTATCTTAATAAGCTTGACCAGATAGAGCCCGAAGAAAATGATGATGATTCCCCCTACCCGGGAAAGCCACACCTGTACCTCGAAGGCGACCGATTCTAGGAGCGAGTTTAGGAGCACTCCTAAAACTGCAAAGATTGCCGAAAATCCAAGCACAAAAAAGAGACTGTTGAGAAAGATATCTCCTCGTTTTGCGCGGGCTCCTTGCACCGATGTCCCAGAAAGATACGCCAAAAACCCCGGAATAATCGGGAGCACGCAGGGCGAGAGAAATGACACAAGCCCTGCAACAAAAGCAATTGCTAGCGTTACCTCAGTCATGAAATTCTGGCTGCAGCAACAATTTCATTTTTTTATTGTATCAGAAAGTGAAGGAGATTTTTAGAGGTGGATCCTACGTCGCTGAGACTTCTCAGGATCCTACAAAGATATAGTCGCTCTGCTCCTTATTTTTGTGGACCCACCGAGAATCGAACTCGGAACTCATCCATGCCATGGATGTATTTTGCCACTAAACTATGGG
>JADFMT010000016.1 GCA_022563755.1 Patescibacteria group bacterium
CGGGTGTTGGAGTTATAGTGTCGCCGCTCACGTCACCTTTTACGCTTGTAAGATCGCTTTTTGGATTAAAGCTTATATCAATCGTGTCGCCGTCTTCCCAATCATTGTCCAAATTACCTTTAACCGTAAGAATATTTATGCCTACTGGAAGTGTAACCGTGTCTGAAAGAGTGACGGTATTACCTTGTGCAGTTGGATCTTGCGGGCCTGCAATTACTGTACCGTTTTGGTCAACGACGGTTATATTGGTAAGCAACTCATCGCCATCCGTACCACCGCCCGATGTTGTCGCAATCGTAAATTTAAGCTCTGTCCAACTGATAGGCTCTCCTGTGACGTCAAACTTAAATGAAGCAAGAGGTACACCGTTTGCACCATTTGCGATACTTCCGGAAGGAACGGTGTTGTTGCTTGATACGACAAGGGTGCCTGCTGCAATGTCAACTTTTGATGCGTCAAAGAATGGTGTTACTGCAGTGAATTGTGAGTTAGTGTCGTCTACTACACCAACAGTAACCGCACTTACGGTAATACCGTAGCCAAAGGTCTCGCCGGTTACATAGACATCAGTATCCTTACGGATATCGAAGAAAACTGTTCTTGCTGAACCAGAGACAATATCACCGCGAAGCGTGATGTCTTTCGTCAATCCTTTACCAATCAAGATACCGCCATCAAAAATCGCGGTATAAAAATCTCCTGAAACCTTAGTAGCATAGTTAACTCCATCAACGATAACCTCTATATTTGCAAGGTCAGTTACGGCAGCTGAGCCCGATTGATTCCAGCGGATTGAATGAAGACGGATTTTCTCTGCTGAACCAGCGGTAAGTTTAACAGCTGCAAAGTTGTACGCAGTTGTACCAACTTCTTTCGTTGAGTTGGTGTTTGGATCAAGCGCGCCTCTAGTAATGTCTACAGAACCAATAGAAAGGGTGCTGTTTATCGTGTGTCCTACTCCTGTAATAGGAAGCACTCCTAGAACGGCTGCGCCTCCAGCATCAACAGCGACTACAGAAAGAAATCCAATCTGGCCTGCAAAACTACCAAGAGATGATGCCATGTTTGCGGCAACGGTTACTCTCTTAGTTGTACCTGCCGGTATCACAAAGGCATCTTTCAATATTGCCTGGTGAACTGAATTAAGGGTTTTTGCAGTTTGGGTAATTTGTGTTCCATCTGTATCAATAAGAACAATACCCGCAATAGCAGAATCGTTCATCAAGCCAGTTCTTTCAACGGTAATGGATTTTACGGTGATATTACCGTCGGCTGATGCTGTAAGATTAAGTACAGTATATGGAATACGAGTTGCTGATTGCGGCGCTAGAGTAGCTGCTGGCTGAACTCCTGCGGCTACCGTCAAGCCTGAACCCAGAGATACTCCCGGAACCGTAGGGACTCCTGGTGGAGGTGCTACTGCAACAACCTGGGTGTATTTCGCCTGTGAAATGGGGCCGAAGTATCCAGCGGTTGGTGAGACGCTATTTGCTGCTTGCCAGCGCGATACGGCATTTCGTGTTCGAGAACCAAAAAACGTGGTCTCGTTCCCGACTGAACCTCCGCCACTGGACGCGAGCGTGAATCCTGCTCCGTTAAGATATTGCTGCAAGCACTTTACATCTTCTCCCCGACTCACCCCGACAAAGAGGCTGCGAGTGAAGGTACATGCACCTGCAGACACCACGCCACTTCCCTGAAGTGTAGCCAATTGCGACTGCAATTGCGTAATTTGCGAAAGCAGCGCTTGGATCTGTACTTGCAGATCTGCAATGGTCGTCTGTCCGTACGCAACAACTGGAACAAGAACAACCGCGCCTGATAACCACAAGGTAGTGGTTATGCTTAGAACAATAGAAACAATTTTGTGCTTCTTTGTTCTTTTTGATAATTTACTCATAACAATTTTTTTAACGATTCTTTTTTCATCCCGCCTGAAACGGAACTTCAAAAGAATTTCTACAGAGATAATACTTAGTCTCGACGCAGCTAAGAAATCTCTGCTCTTAAATAATCTCAATAATACTTTGTATTTTCCGAATGGAGTAAAGCCTTCATCGATATATATATAGTAGTGTTTAGACTATACACATACCATCGACCGGGCTTTTAACTCCAGCTATATATCACAATTTAATATTTTAACTTTACGTAATCGTGAACTCCCGTAAATATTCAATTATCAATGTGCAATCCTGTATTGTTTCTCTGCTTCTAAAATACGTAAAACCGAAGCCACTTGCTGGCTTTCTAAAATACGCTCTGCACTACCTAGTCATACATCGATCACTGACATTCTGCATTCTCATCTATTATAATTTGTCTTTCCGTTCCTGCAAAGCTATCGGTTGTGGATAACTCCGACACTCTTTTGAAAACCGGAGTCCGGCCTTACTTCAGACTTTCTTGGTCATTTAGAAAGACGTATTTAACTTACTCTTTTACACAAGGAGAGTCAATAAAATTAAAGAGAATAAAATAGATTTTAAGATATGTCAAACCCTTGCCACTTTATATCGCCGCCATCTCTTGTCACCTTCTTTAAGTAGCAATCCATTATTTGTAAGGCTGAGCAAATCGCGCTGAAGAGTTTTTTCACTAATTTGACCTTCAAAGAGCGCGGTCAATTCTCCTATGCTTACCCAATCTTTATCTCGAACAAACGAAAGGATTTGTTCTTTTCTTTCATTGGATCCAGTATTGTATTGGACATTTTCTTCTTTAGAATGTCCGTTATCATTATGTCCGATAGTGTGTCCGATAGGCTTTTCTGATCTGTCCGTTGCTGGTTTAGAATCTGCCGCCTCAATAAACGCTATGGGCTCGGGAAGAAACTTAGTGCGCTTATCGGTCATAAAATCAATCAATAAATTATATTCTCTTTTAAGCACTTGAAAATTGGTCTCGGAAATAAAGGAATTGGATGAGGCTAATTGAAGAATTTGAATTGAGCGCTGAATATGTCCGATTGTTAAATCTAAGTGGCGGATGCGATCGCTGGGCAAAGAGGTTTGTATTTTCAAAACGGAATCAAGAACCTCAATCCCCTCTTTTCGTAAAAGCCACTTGAGTGGCTCTTGGTCTGAAAAGAGATCCGTAACCCGATAAAGCGCTTCGGTTATCTTTTGTACGCGCTCGCGCAAATAGACGATATGCCCGTTCTCTTCTTTCATAAATAATACCCTAGCGCGACCATGAGTGCGCTGCAACCATTGACCCCGCCGGAAGTCTATTTTGCTATATATTAAAGGACTTCTAACAGGGTTGACTTTTTTTTACAAAAGAGTATAATGAAAATGTTAGTAACTAACCCTAAAATTTATGGCTTTTGAAAACCCAACCGAGGGAGAAAAAATGGAAGCACCAAAAGAAAATCCTCAAGAAACTTTTAAAAAGATAATTGAGGAAAAAGGAATCGAGACAAATTACGATAAGCAAAAAGAAGTAACAGAAGATGAACTCAAAAAATTTAAGGAGACAGAAGAACGAGGAGAGTCAGTGAATCCGGAATGGCGAGATTTTATCGAGAAAAAGAATGACGAGCTACGCGAAATCATAATGGGTCAAGCAGGAGTTTAATTTTTACAAATAGAATAAAACAGCCCCGGCATACGTCGAGGCTGTTTTTAATCTGTCACTACGTTTTTATTTTTGTAATGGAGGAAAAATTACACGTACAGGGAGCGTCGTGGCAAACATGACAATTACGAGAAAACATCTTCCCAAGTTCTTCTGCGACATCGATCTTTGCAGAATTCGCAACCCCAAACGCACAAGAAATAAAATCTGCAATTTCGCATTGGATGTCATTAAATTGTCTATGCAAGTGTTGCCCATAATAATGATGGATCGCTTCAGCTACCTCACCCATTTCCTCTGCCAGATGAACGCCGGCATCTGCAAGGGTCCTTGACTTTGCAGGATAAATGAGACGAAACATCTCTTGAAATTCAGAAAGGGCATGTGGTCTTAATGCGTTGTCGATTCTTACTTTTTGTCTTTTGGGTGGTTTTATTTTTTTACATCTGCACGGCTTGCCTGCGCAGTACGAACAGAGCATTGGAAAACGTTTCCAAACACAGTCCTCTACATCAATATGCAAACGATTTGCAATCGACATGAACCACGAAAAAGATATTAACAGATTGAGCTTTATTTTTTTTCTATCTTTCTTCCGGATCCCTTTCAGTGCTCGCATGCTAAAACGCTGCTGTTGGGTCAAAAGATTCCCCAGGGAATAGGATCGGTCATTTGGTAATCCATAGACATCCTTAACAAAAACCTGAAATTCTCTCAGGGACTGGCTTTTTCGAAACCGCGGCATAAAAAGAGTATAATAAAATCCTTCCAGGTATGGAAGGATTTAAGAAAATTCTATACGAACCAAGGCTTCTGCCCATTTTACTATCTTGGGATGCTTGCGGCGAATTCTTCTAAGAAAAAAGCTGGCAGAGATAAGGTCAAACGTAAGTAATATTTGTCCGTTGTCTATGCGCTGTCCAAGTCCGCTATTGATAATTTGCCATCTTATATTCATTGCCTCTTCAAGCACGGCTTCGCCAATACGGCTCTCTTTATGAAACAAACGAAGAACTTCGTCTGGGGGAACGGCGTATTTATCCTTTGACACATTTTGCTGAAGCACCAATTTGCTAATATCTTCTACGTCCGGAAATCGGTCACCCGCATGCAGCCTCCATACACACGCAAGCGCATAAGCAATCATGGCGAGCGAAGACTCACCTCGGGATCCATAGCTTTGTTTTTCGAGTTCGGCATAATCAATCCTTCCAGGCATAAAATTCTCCTTATAAATGTGCTTGCTATCTCAGAGCGTTAATTGGGCTTCGGGCTTTCCACCTCAAGACTCTCCAAGTCAAACGGGTGCTCAAACATACCCGTGGCGCATACCTACAACAACCCTTCTTGTAGATTTCTGTGGCGGTAAGCGCCTTATTAATCCTCCCTTTCTCAGAAACCTTTGTATTGCATCACGAACAATTTCGTGCGTTATAATTTTTCCCATGGCCCCCCTTTTTCATAAAAAAACTGCCTCAGATTTAAAAAAGAACAACACTAAATATTTCTCACGATACCTTTTATAGTTAAAATTGTCAAAATCTTACCTAATTATTCGACTCTTAAAGAACCGAACATGCCGCCTTCGCAATGTCCGCGATCACTCAATGAAATCGGTTATTGCCTGCTCATCAAAACCATCTAGAATTTTTCGTTTGCCAAGTTTAGTCAAGATAATCTCACCATCATAACTATTAGGCGCAAGGTAAACATTATCAGGATATCGTTTTACTAATTCGGTTAAGTTTTTTATTAAGTCCGGCTCGCATTCAAAATCATTACAGTTGTATTGAATAATAATGCCGGGCTTGCCTCTGCCGTCTGCGTGTTCAAGCATATGACGCTGGACAACATCTGGGATCGGTTGAGTAACGATGTGCGCAGAAGGAGAGGCCTCGGAGTGATTCACGTCTGTTGTGGGCGGTAAGCTGGGACGAGTTGCAGCGAACCAACCAATGCCGCCGATTACGCCGACACCAATAAAAACGTACAGCGTCCAGCGGCCGATCTTTTTGGGCGCTTCGCTCAATTTTCCTCTTCTTTTTTCTTTTTCTTTCGCTTGTTCTTTTTGTTTCTTTTGCAACTTGTATAGTTCTTTGCCACCGAGCTTTTGTTCAGCTAATTTTTTATTTTTCTCTAATTCATCCATAGGATTTGGTGGCAAAATAGGTGCTATGTGCATACTTACTTAATTCACATTGATGATTAATTTTTCAGGATGAACGACAGAGCAGAAAGTTGTAGATTCTCCTTGGCGATTCGCAATGAAGCGAATGGTTTTGGTTTGACGCGGACCGACAACCTCTTGCACGCCAAAATCCTGAAGAAAAAGACCATGCTGTTCGTTATCATTATTTTTCACGGTAAGTTCGACCGTTGATCCAAACGGCACATCAATGCGCGCCGGAGAATAACTCCTATTTGTAATAGAAGCAGAAAACTTTAGCACTTTGCTGTCTTGAATGGTGTTTGATACATTCGCGCTTTGGGAAGAAGAAGTATCTGCACTTTTGTTCCCTAAAAACAGAAATCCGACAAAGCCAAGTACAAAAATAATTAATCCATAAAATACATATTTCATAATGGTGTTAATTTGATTATTAATAGTATTTGATCTTTTTACCAGAATGCGACCTCATTCTGGTTTTTTAATTTCATCCATCCCGTTAGAAATATCATTTTTAACGGGGCAGGCAAGCGAGTCTTGCCCATGTCTTATTGAATTAAAGAAATAATATCAGACTCTCGAATATCACCGGGGATAGTGCGGACAATATTGCCTTCTTTATCAATAAGAACGTGGATATTGGTATAGCGAATACCAAAGGCACGTGAGACTCGACCAGAAGGGTCAAGCGCGACTGGAAAGGAAATACCGGCTGAATTTATATAATTCTCAATAGTGCGTTTATTCTCTTGCAGATTAATGCCAATGACTTCAACTTGATCTTTATATTTTTCGTAGAATCGACTGAGTTTTGGCATATCTCTACGACAGTTAGGACACCATGATGCCCAAAAATCTAAAACTACTGGTTTTTTGCCTCGATATTCTGCAAGGGTAATTGTGCCGCCGCCTAATTTTTGCAAAGAAAAGTCTGGTGCAGGATTTTCTATTGAAACCGTCCCTCCTCTCACGTTTGCCTGTCCTTGTGTTCCAATAGATACTGCTTCTTGAGTTTGTCCTGTGCTATACCAACGGCCAAATACAAGAAGCCCAACCGTTATTATTATTGCTCCAATAATTAGTATTTTATTGTTCATGTAAAAATTTCACTTTGTCTCACAAACTTCTTTGCCATATATTTTACGCTACCACAAAAAACGTCCTGATGAACATACTGATGTCTGTCAGGGCGTTACAGGCTATAAAGCCAACTTTAATTGCCTGACTACAATTCTTCAAACCTTTGAGCCCTAAGACGGGCGCGTTCAATTTCCTCAAGCGATAGCTCAAAGCCATTGGCCCCTCGATACATAAGCTGTCCCTGCGATCCTGAAACGTGATGGAGCCCGAGCATATGGCCGATTTCATGAGCCAGTGCTCTAAAATCATACACCGTCGTATAGTCTGCAACCGCAACACTGTAGAGACCGCCAAATGCAATGCCGTTTATTCCGCCAAGATTACCTACAAGAAAAACATTTATCGTCGTTGTGTCGTATCCTTCTGTGTTTTGAATAAACGCTGCCGGCGCATCAGAGAAAACCTTCATCTCTTTATCGCTTTTTGAAATAATATAGATATTTTTTATCGTGAGCGCAATACCCGCCTGATCCCAAATTCGTGACGCATTTTCCACAAGATGCAGAACATTTTCTTCTGACCGGATAGAACCATATGGAGCGCTTGCGGTGATGATAAAAATGGTAAGCGGGAGCGTGAAAGTTTGAGCATCCACACGATTCTCTATCTGCACCTGATTCACGGAAAGAGGAGTTCTTTGATAAAAGAAGTATTGGTATACGCCTGAAATGTATAGGAGCCCCACAAGAACGAAGAGGGCTATGCTACCCCGCAGTACTCGAGAAAAAATGCTTGCTTCAACTTTCTCCTGGCTATCTATATCAAATTCACTATCGTCCTCAGATATTGTTGTCTGGTCTTTAGATTTTTGCGACATGCGTTATCTATTATAGCCAACATTAGATCGGCTTAACCAATCACTAACCCTACTGGCCATCACCTCTCCTCACAACGCAGGCGGCTTGTCCTGAGTAACATCGAGGGGATTTAGTTTATTGATTATATGCATTTATAGTTAGCCGAACATCTGCCTTCTGTGCCTTCATCTATTATTGTGTCTTCACTGTCAATACCAAAGGTATCATAACCAAAACCACCGATCAGAAGATCATTGCCTAAGCCACCGAATATAATATCATTACCACCCAGGCCAATAATAAGATCATTGCCGTCAGTGCCATTAAGAACGTCATCACCGTCAGTGCCGATAATGAAAGAGTTAAATTCGCCAACCCAATCAATTAGCCGAACAGCATCATCTTGCAGAAACCAATATAACTGACGGTCAAACTTCTTTGGCGGCGGCTCTTCCCACAAGCTTCCTTTTAACAACTCAATATAAATTCCCGCAGCCTGTCCTAGCTGTTTAGCAAGATCTGACACAGTATCTCCGTGTATCCTGCTGGCTTTACCTATTCTAAATACCTTACTGCTGACATTTGACTGCACAGAGTTGTAGGCTCGGATAATGATGGGTTGCAAGGGTTCATGTATCCTAAGAGCGCCAATTGCGCCGCTTTCGTTGCCATGTTTTCGTAGCTGGTCGACATCATCCGACACATCTCCATGTATTGAAGTAGCGGTGTTTGACCTTGAAGAATTGTGATTTTCGCCTGCATTAACAACAGAAACGCCAGACAGGCTCCCCATAAGTACGATTGCAATTATCAAAATTAAGTTTTTCATTTTGTTATTTTAACTATTTAATTTTAACTTCTCGACTTTTGCCCTATTATAATGCATTTTATGATTTTGTCAAATTTAGCCTCCTTTATGTATAAAAGTTTGTACATCTATATGACTTACCCAACCATCGAAATCAACAAGAAGAAGTTTTGTCTTGTATGTTTTTCCTGCTTCAAGTTTTGGCGAAGGGACGGGGCCAACTGACAAAGAGACTTGCTTGACGAGCGGATATGTCCAAAAATTTTCACGCGTGTATATTGCCGAAAGCGTGTCCCCCACACTGTTTTCTATAACCAAGAAATATATCATCGGATCATATTCCTCTGCTTTTTCCCAACTAAGATATACGGAGTCATTCGATAAAGGAGCGATGTTCAACAGATCGTCTCCATATATAGTATTCCCTTTATTCGTAATTGCAGGCGATGACAACATACGACCGCGAGCGGTCTCGGCACGAACTTTATATATATCTCCGCTTTCCGCATCAGGCACCAGTCTGCAAGACACAACAGTCCCTGAGAAATTTGGGGCTACAGCCGTTTTCTTCGGGAGCCATTTGTTGCGTAAAACATGCACGACATAGTTTTTCACGTTTTTCGACGGCGTATAGATTATAAACGTTTTTCCTTCCTCGTCACTTAAACCACAGGCAATTATTTCCTGGCTTGCATAGAAACGAACCATTGGACGCGCTATAAACCCAAAATAGCGAGTCATCCAGCGCATATTCCAAACCATAAAACGCATTGTCATGCGTTTTATTTTATTTTTGCTCATTGTGTAATTTTTCGGTAATAAGTTTTTTTAATCCTTCCAGATCTTCGATTTTATTTATCTCTTCAGCGCTCACGAATGTTTCCAGTTTCCCCTCAGAACCAGTAAGGATCGCGGGGAGTTTAACATTCCGATATTCCGGATACTGTTTTAAGAATTCGTCCCGATGAAGAAATATTTTTTTATTGGGAAGAGTGTCTAGAAATTCACGCCAAGATTGTTTTTGAAACACTGGTCCGTACGTCACCATACAAAGATTGCAGGAATATTTATCAGGTGCAACAAGTCGCGTCACGAAATCAACTGCCGCGGCTTTAAGTGTTGCGTCAGAACTATACACAAACACCAGCGTGTCATTATTTGTTACTTTCATAAAACAATAATCAGTATATCAATTACTCAATGAAAGTAAGCGCTTTGCCGTGCTTGGTGCCGCGCCCAGTGCGACCGATGCGGTGCACATAATCGTCATACGTTGTCGGGAGATCATAGTTAATGACGTGGGATACGTCGGCTATATCAAGTCCTCGCGCCGCAACGTCCGTCGCCACCAAAATCTGTACTTGGTTGTCCTTAAAGAGTTTCAATGCTCGTTGGCGCTGCGAATGGCTTTTGTTGCCATGGATTGATTCCGCTTTAAAACCGCGCTGGGTAAGCACGTGAGAAAGTTTTTTTACCCCATGCTTAGTGCGGCCAAAAATGAGTACTTTATTGAATTCTTTCTGGTTGAGCAAATCGTGGAGCACGTCGAACTTCATTTTCCCCCGCCCTATTCTTACTACGTCTTGCTCAATATTTTTAGGCGTATCGCCGGTTTTAACAGAAATGCGTACTGGTTCAGTAAGAAATTCAGAAATGAGCGACTCGATCTCGCGAGAGATTGTCGCACAAAAGAATAACGTATGGCGTATCGTAGGCATGCCGCGTACGATAAAGCGCATGTCGGCCACAAAACCCATGTCGAGCATGCGGTCCGCTTCATCGAGAACTAAAGTCGAGAAATGTGCAAGCTTGATGCTGTCTCGTTTGATCAAGTCTTTAAGCCGGCCAGGCGTGCCGATAATAAAATTGTTTTTATGGCGCAAAGCTTTGAGCTGTGGTCTGATAGGGGCGCCGCCCACCACACAGACGGAAAAAAGTCGCATGCCTTTTGCAAAAGCCTTAAACTCTTCGTCAATTTGGAGTGCAAGCTCGCGCGTAGGCACAATGATAAGTACTTGTTCTTGAGGATTTTTGAGCACTTTATCGATAAGCGGAATAAGAAACGCTGCCGTTTTGCCAGTGCCGGTGTTGGCAATACCTACAACATCCCGTCCGTTAAGCACATAAGGAATTGTGCGATCTTGTATCGGGGTCGGTACTTTATAACCTTTAGCAACAACGCTACGCTTAAGTGCGTCCGCAACCGCAAAGTCCTTAAACTGATGCTCGGGCACAAAATGTTCTACCTTCTCGGTTTCGCCAGCTGGCGAAACCGCTTTATTTATAAATTTAGAGGGGTCGATATACTGGCTCCCTCGTGAACGCTTGGCATGAGGAAAATTCCCTTTTTTATGAAAAGGACGCCTCTGTCGTTTATGAGAAAATTGTTTTTTATACATACTTTTAGCTCTCATCTCGAGATTGTTGAGAGCTAAAAAGCCTTAAAAATCGTGAGAATTGAGTTGTTGCAATTATATAGTAAGTATCTAACTTTGTCAAGCTATACGTTTCTATCTCCTTTCGAAGGTTCTCATCCTAGCCAAACAAAATTGATAAATTTTAGCATCAAAAGATGCTTAAATTTTCAAAGCTGGCCTCGACGGTTGCCCTACAACGCATATCAAGCCATTGAAGACTTTTTGAGGTACTTCTGCTATATCACGATGAAGCACATCGGTCGGTATCTCTCTAAGTAATAATTACAAACTGATTGCTCCTGGCTCTGTAGCGTCGCTTGAAATCTGAAATCTCATGAGTATAATATTTCCTTGATCATTTTGGATTGGCGAATCCTCTGCAGGATTAAATACGCCATCGCCATTATCAGAATGGAGCATCGCGTAAAGGACTTCACCATCCACACTTTCTCGTGATAACGTTACCTCAAAATCACGGTTTTCGCCTTGAGGCAAGAAAATACTATTTCCCACAATTGCTCCAGGTTTACCTTCACCGTCTTCATGGATTACTACGTATCCACCACCTGCAAGAATTGCGAAACCTACATTTACCATTGTGGCTGGCTTTGTATTGGAAACGTATATGGCATTATCCCCAACCAGCAATGGGTTTATGTTTGTCTGCTCGGCTGGTTTTTGAACGAACACAAAATAGCCTATTACAACTACGACTAGTAAAACGACAATAACTAACAAGGTTGAAAATCCTATTTTGTTCATATTATTATTAATAAAAACTCTTATATAACTCTATATTAAACCAGGTTCTCGCATAAATCAAATGGGTTTGAGCCCAATGTGGTCTGAGTACCTAGGTCGCGTTTTTCGGAATTTTTAATCAAGTGTTTAAAGGGTTTTTTGGAGGTCAAAAGTATTCCTGAGTGGCTGCCGGGCTAGGATTCCGTCGCTACGCTCCTAGAACCTGTCGCTCATTTCATTCGCTCCCAAGAAACCCGCGGTTTCTTGCGTTCGCCTTCGGCTCACTGTTTTCCTACACGGGAGGATTCTTCCGCTTCCTCCCGACCCCACCTCGAAGGTTCGAATCCTAGCCAAACAAAATTGATAAATTTAATTGGTATTTTTCTGAACTATTTTTCTCAAAACGTCTGCTGCAATTCGACAATCCTCTAATGCGTCGTGAAGTTCTCGGGGTTTTGCTCCGAATGCCTTAAACATTTCTTCAGAACGAAGGCTCCCTGTATAACCTTGTTTCAATAAATAAATGTATGCAACTGGCCAAATGTCTAAAAAATGGTAATCGTATTTCGTGTAATCCAGGCCAGCAGCATCTATAATCTTTTTTAACATTATCCTGTCTAAATGTTCAACCCAAGAGCTAAGAATGACGTCGGCGCCAAATTTTTCAAAAAACATCCGTCCCGCTTCTGCTGGACTCGGTGCGCCTTCAAGCATCTCTTGGGTAATGCCGGAAACCGGCATCGTTTTACCCCCTAAATCCGCCCAAATGTATGAAGAAAAATTATTTTTCTCTAACAAGGATTCTTTGTCTAACAAAACAGCGCCAATTTGAGTGGGTTCTACAAGATACGGGTCCGGACCCGTTGTTTCGAAATCAATCAACAAAATGTCTTTAATAAATTTCATAATCAATCATTATTTTTGTTTTTCATCAATCTTTGCAGCTAGAATAAAATCATTCGAGGTAAGTCCTTTTATAGCATGTGTCCATAAAATAATTTCGACTTTATTGTAGGAAATATAAATATCAGGATGGTGGCCCTCATCTTCTGCTAGATCGGCAACCATATTAACAAATTGCATTGCTTCTTTAAAATCAGAAAATTTAAAAGTCTTATGGATTTTATCGTCCTTTATTGCCCACTGATTTAGCTCTTCAAGATGATGGCGTACTTCTTCATCAGAAAAAGGAGATGTTACACCTTCACACGGCTTACACTTTTGTTGAGATAATTTCATTGATTGATTAATTTTAATCCTTCGTCATCCTCAGGACTAGCTATTTATAAGAGCGAGCTTTTTCTCACGACGCCAGCCTTTTATCTCTGTTTCGCGTTTTCTTGCATCCTTCAATATATTAAATGTTTCTGAATATAGTAAAACAACTGGTCTCCGAAGTTTAGTGTAATGCGTTCCATATTTGGATTCGTTATGCTGTTTAACCTTTTTTCTATATTATTCGTGCATCCCACATAAAAGGATTTATCTGCGCATTCTAAAATATAAACGTAATATTTCACATTGTGCATCTCACTGCGTTTCGGTGACTTCATCGCCTATATATTAAGGGCTAAAGGCACTGAGGAACGGTAACGACGAAGTGCTGGCACCTCCGGTCTAGAACCTTACCAGTTAAGGCACCATAAGAGTTCTCTGGGCAATTTCAGTATAGCAGATTTAGGGGTCCCGGTCGGGATTAGTATTGTAAGTTTCAGGCGGCTTCCTTCTTTTATAAAAATCAGTAATGAGTACAATAGCAATCCAAATTGAAATGACAATAAAGACGAAGACGATTTTTAAACCTGAGGCAGGAACCGCAATAGAAAGAGCAATATCCTTAAACGAATACACTAACGTCCCGGCGACAGCATTCCACATTATTACTGAAACAAAAGAATAAAAGATAAACTTCTTAAACGGCATGTGGATAATCCCTGCTGCAGTATCGGTGAGTGCTCCAATGCTCGGCAGCCAATAGCTCAAAAGGATTGCAATGGGACCTCGTTTCACCAAACGCTCGCGTGCTTGTTTAACCGCGCCCTTCAACCTAAATTTCACTAGTAATTTGTACCACACATATTTTCCCATTGTGTAATTGAATATGTGTGCGATAAGAAGCCCCGCAGTCACCACGGCGACAACTTCTATTGCTTGCGGTATCGAATCTGTCAAGATTACGCTAAGGAAGATAATAAAAACGCCCGGGAAATAACCACCAATAAGAAACATACCTTCAATGACAGAGCTCAAAAAAACAACAGGAAGGCCATACTTGTCGAACCATACTTTAACGATTCCCGCCAACTCATCAGTAGCTGGTAAACCAGCTACTTCCCAAATAATAAAAAGGGAAGAGAAAAGCGCAAGAAAAAGAAGAGGGACGGTAAGGAGTTTGATATAATATTTCACTTTTTTAGTTTATCAAAATTAGGTAGTCGAATCACTTGAACCTATCACTGGCTTGCTGGCTTTCTCGAGTGAAGCTCGCTGTAAATTGGTCTTATTTTTTCTTTCATAAATAGTAAATTATATGCTCCTCGAGCTAGAACCGTGGACGGTCAAGTCGAGATACTGAGCACTCTGTGCGAATGTGCCCTACAAGATTATTTTCAGTTATTTTTATTTTATTAATTCGGCGCTCTTTGAGCACTTATAAGACCAGAGTCGCCATTCAAAAGAATCGGCTTCATCCCATAGATTTCTTGTTTGTAAGATAATTCTGAAGAAATTGGATTTAATATGTAGATTGGTTTTTTGAAGTAGAACGCAACACCTATTTCAATAAGGGTGTTGCCACCGATATATCCTTCTACTCCTCGTTTTTCGTAATTAGCGATGAAAACCGCATCACACCAATCAATTTTTTCAAAATGATCCCTAATGGCGCCCTCTTTAAGATTCCATATATCATGATCAGCTGAAAACGCATCAATGCCGCCATTTTTTTCGATGTAGCTCCCGAAATGCACTTTCTTACCAACACCAAATTCCCGCGGAACCTCAAGGGCTAATTGTGGAATCTTTACTTCGTGACCGAATTCTGTGAGTTGATCTCGTACAGATTCCATCTCTTTATAAAATACGATGCTGCCGCAAATAGTAATTTTCATGTATTTATACTAACGTAATCAATAAATTTGTAGAGCAAACTGCCTCCGACGCGTCTCATGCGTTCGAAGAGCATAGCGGTCTCGTGCTAGCTCGAAATGGCTGGCCACCTCGAGCTAGAACCGTGGTCGGTCAAGCCCGGTAAGATTATTTTCAATAATTTTATTTTACCAAAACGACGCTCTTCGAGCACATTACTTTTTCCAAAAAGTGAGAAAAGTGACACTGGTACCAAAACTACAATTCCTTTAGTTTATTATATATCTCCACCATAGCTAGCGTATCTAGGGAACAGTATTCAAGCAAGTTCTTTCTAGTATTCTCTATGTTCTCAGACTTCATATCACCCTTAATCATTTTCTCCCACTCGCTGAGTGCCATTGTTCCATTTTGAACTTCAAGAGTCTTGTACGACAATTCTGGAACTATAACAGGCAGAACCGCCTTTATCGAAGCGCTTCCCTTAAAGTCTGGATGTAAGTAATCCGCTTTGAAAACTTTCATTAAGTCAAAGACTCTGCTATTTAAATCTTCCATGAATCCTCTATCTTCTGGATGTAGCTCTGCCAGCTCTTCATTCTTTCCTTTTTCAAAGCTTTCATACCACACAACAATGCTTCCTGTGGGTCCGATGTTGGCTTTCAATGTGTCGATTAGCTCTCTAGTTGTTCCTTCAAGCTTATCTGCAAGATACTCAAAATGCTCGAGTGAACCATCTTCGTTTAACTTATGAATTGAAACTTGAAATACCAACTGTTGGTTTGGTTTATATCCGTCGAGTAGCGGTATTGGTGAACTATATGTTTCGTAGTCAAAAAAGTATATGGGAAATACTAGCTCCGAAAGTGTTTGAGCTATTGCATCTCTATCGATAAGAGGTTCCCCTACTTTCTGGAGGCTAACTTTCCCGCTCTGAATATCAGTAAGATCTAAATCTTCTGGTATATCTTTTATATCTACTATTCCATCTGCAACAAGCATCTTTAGTTTATTTCCTACAAGAATATTATGCACCGAATACTCTGGTACTTGCGAATTGAATTTTGCGAAGCAGTCACAGTGTTGTCCATTGCTTTTGTTCAAACATTCACACCCATCCAAAGATATCTCATCTTTGGCGAGCAATTTTAGTGCTTCACTAATTTCATCTCGGACTAATTCCTTTTGCTCAGATACTTCATCGCTTAAGTTTTCGAGAATGAAAAGTTCATTAATGTCTATATCTCCATCCCGTCTGTACTTTCTGTTTATGTACACTATATAGCTATCACCGAGATCTACTTCTGAATCTTCCAAAACTATAGATTGAAAAATAAGGTCCTTTACGTGGTTGTGCTTGATATCAGTTTTTATTTCCGAACTTGCCTTAACTTCGTACAAATCCCATTTCTTTGTTTCCTTATTAAAATCTAATATATCCATTTTGGCGAAAAGCCCATCTTTAGTTTCGAAGGACGCTTGAAAAATTGGTTTATCACCTTTTAGCAATTCGTTGGTTTTCTCGATTAAAGCCTTTTTATCACCTGTCAGAAAAACACCGCTTGGGAAAAGCTTTTGTACATACGCCTCAACTTCATAACCATCTTTAATGAGTTTTTGAAGAAAAAGAGAAAATTCACCAGCAGTATATTCTTCTGGTTTTTTCTTCTTTAACCATAGGCATTTGTTGCAAAGAAGATACTCTTTAAAATCTGTTTTAGTTAATATCATTGCTTACTTTTTCAGTTACATAGTCCCTTGCTGAAAAGATCTCAGATCCGCCAACTACAAAAGGGTCGCTTCCAAACATAGACCACTCAGATGACAGTTTCTCTGGCTTTGTTCCTTGGTAATTTTTTTCATAAGTAGAGCAATCGGGTCACTTGAACCTCTCACTGACTGGCTGGCCTCCTCGGGCTGGAACCGCGGTGGGTCAAGCCCGGTAAGGTTATTTTCGACTATTTTATTTTATCAAAACGACGCTCTTCGGACAGATTATTTTTTTAACCTTTCAATTTCATTAAAAAATAATTCAGAGGAATTTTCTGAAATTCCTGCCGTAAATACACCTACCCCAAAAATGTCATCAATTGAGTATATTTCTGTAGGGTCAAAAGTTGTATATAATACCCAAGCATACAGACAAGTATCTAGTTGAGGGCTATAGAATATTCCTTTGACTGAATAAGTATCATTTTCAAAAACCCTGCCACTCTCTTCTATTTTCGTATTTACTAAATCGCCATACTTAGTACATTCCTGCTTTTTTTGAAAATCACTTGTTAAATTTCCTTGTTTATTTTGCGAAAAATTAAAATACAGTGACGTCAGAAAAGCCATTGAGAGCAAAACTATAATAATAATTTTTTTATGTGCCATATTTTTATTTTACCAAAACGACGCTCTTCGACTTCTTCTCTATCTACCAACTTCAGTAGCCGCTTCTTTTATCCAATCGCCCATATTTTTATATCCGTCATCATTATTCCATTTGTAATCTTTGTATGTGCTAGAAAGCATCCAGTCCCCTTTCGTTGATGTATTTCCGTCTTTATCCTTAATCTTGCTTATATCAATTTCTAATAATCCTTTTCCAACTTCAATACTTTTCTCTATTTCGTACTTAACCCACTTGCTTTTACAAGTTTTTGATCCAATTAAAACAACGGTTACAGAACATCCGCTCAATTGTCCGTCTATCCATTTTTTTATCTCTGCATCTGTTTTCTTTTTTACCTCCTCCCATTCTGCAGAATCAAAAAAACCTGCGGATTTTCTGTCTTGTGTAACCCAACTATTTCTCACAATATTTGCTCGCCAGCTATCTTCTGAAAATTGAAAGCTAAAGAATGCTCTTCTCATAATTTTATTTTATTAATTTATTAAATATATAATTGTTAATGCTATCCCGACAAGCAGAATTCCCTTAAATGGTTTTTTCTACCTCGTACTCGGCTACTTTATCTTTTATTTCTAATACCTTTTCGATATGTGTATTTGGATTGAGAATAAACTCATTAAGATTTACAAGATGTAGATATGAATGATCCCCATCATATATCGTTGAATAACATAGCGCCCCCTGACATCGATTGCCGTCATCATTCTTTTTGTTAAAAACATTTTTGTGAAGAATATTAAAGAGGGAATCTTTTTTGAACATACGAATATGCTGACAGTGTGCGCAGTTACTTTCCCCCCAAATATATCTATAACTACCATTTGTATCCGGCAAAATTACACCAATCAAGGCGTTAGTTGCACTTGTCTTATCTCCACGTTCCACTTCCCATAAAGAATAACGGACCTCTTGTGGAATCCACTGACCTGCTTCACTTTCATAAATGTCTTTCATTCCTGGCGATATGGCAATAAGTGTTACTGAACTGTCATGCACCTTAGGTTTCAAATATGCCCATATTTGCTCGTCTGTTTTACCTTCAAGTGGTTCATTGTCTGATTCACCTTTATAGATATGTTCCTTGCCAATCAATTCCTCAAGGTAATTTACATAACCACGCCCAGTCGCTTCATTTGTGTCTTCCGCCCAATATTTGCTATCGAGTCCCTGGTCGACCATATTGTCTGAGTATTTGTAACTAATAAAAATTTTGTGTGTCATGGTTATATAACTAAATTAATAATAATTACCATTGCACCGCCCAAAACGCCATAGAAACCAAGCAGGGTCGGAGAAAGCATAGCCGCAAAGAGTGTTTTATCTGCATGTATAGAAAATTCTTGTACGTTCATTGAAAAGTCGATTTGCTCCTCATTCAGAAGGCGTACCTTGTTATATAAACCCCTATATTTTCTTTCCAAGGAAAGGAAATATCCGTCAAAAATCCAGAACAAAATAAGCAATACGAAGAATAATGCTGGTGCCCATTGTTCTACCGCAAGAAGTGGCGAAGTCGACACAGCAAAGAGAGCTACAAGTAAAGTGATTGCCCACCCCCTCAAATAGAATAGATTCCCGCCCATACGATCAATAACACCCTGAATCATCGCGAGATGCGCACGCTTATTTTCTCCATGAATTGGTTTTACTTCAGTATTCATATTTTTATCCTGACGCAATCAATAAATTTGTATAGCAGTTTTTTTGACGGGTCTCGAGCGCTCGAGAAGCGTACGGTACTCGTGCTAGCTGTTAGTGGCTGCCGGGCTAGGATTCCGTCGCTACGCTCCTAGAACCTGTCGCTCATTTCATTCGTTCCCAAGAAACCCACGGTTTCTTGCACTCGTCCGCCAGCCGGCGGACTCGCTGTTTTCCGCCACGGGGAAACTCCCGTTTCCCCGACCCCCCTTCCCTGGTTCGAATTCAAGCCAAACAAAATTGATAAATTTTAGCATCAAAAGATGCTTAAATTTTCAAAGCTGCCGGGCTAGGATTCGAACCTAGATTAATGGATCCAGAATCCAT
>JADFMT010000017.1 GCA_022563755.1 Patescibacteria group bacterium
CCTTTCGATTCAAGACGAAAATGAACCGGGGGACGAAACAGAAGACACGGGCACAGAAGATCTTGAAGGAGAGGAGAACAAGGAAGAAGAAGCGGCATAAATTTGCAATCACGAAACACAACACCCTCTCCCGAATTCGGGAGAGGGTGTTGTGTTTTTTAATTCTTTATACCTACCATTGGATATCCAAAGTTCAGACAATTCGTAATTGCGAGCGGGCGGACTTTCATTAAAGTTAGAAAAGTGCTAAATTCCTGAATAGACAGTGCCCATTCGTTGGCGTCTTTGATAATTTGCAGCTTACATAAAGAAGGGGTCGCCATGATGATACGACTCTACCGTCGCCTCGTTGGGCAGCATGATGCCTGCGAGAATTGTTTCTATGTTGATTTCGTCGATGCCCCCAAGCTCGATGAAATCAAACTACTGAAGTGGCTCATCGCTGAACCGCAAACCGTCGTTACTGAAGAGACCGGAATCGTGGATTCCGAGATTCTTGAGATTGGCCCTAGGCTTTCGGTTGAGACCCCATTTTCTTCAAATGCGGTCGCAATCTGTCAGTCAATGGGACTCGTGGTACGACGAATCGAAGTCTCTGCTCGTTATTCGCTCTTCGGAAGAAATGCCGAAGATATTGTTAAGGAAAACCTCGATCGGATGACGCAAACAGTCTATTCAGACATGATCACCACTTTCGACCCGGGATTGCAACCTGATCCAGTGGGCAGTGTGCTCATTCTTGAGCAGGGCGAACAAGCTCTGCGCGAAGTGAACACAAGGCTCGGACTCGGCATGGACGATTGGGACATAACGTACTACACAGAACTGTTCCAGCGCCTTGGACGCAATCCTACTGATGTCGAACTGTTTCAGGTTGGCAATGCAAACTCTGAACACAGCAGACACTGGTTCTTTCGCGGCATACAGGTTATTGACGGCTATGAAATGCCGTCAAGTTTATTCGATGTCGTGCAGGAACCGTGGAAACGCAGAGCTGGGAATAGTATTACCGCATTTCGAGACAACTCGGGTGTGATCTGCGGGACAGGAGTTCTAGCGCTTGTCCCGACGAAGCCGGGACGTCCTTCTTCGTTTCACATTGTGCGAATTTTACAGCACATCACCGCGACTGCGGAGACACATAATCATCCCACGCTCATTGCACCGTTTCCTGGAGCTGAGACAGGTTCTGGTGGACGGATACGTGATAACAGAGCGGTTGGCCGTGGTGGACTGGTTCATGCTGGTTTGGCCGGTTACTGTGTCGGCAATCTGCACCTTCCAGGGATTAAGATACCTGGAGAAGTAGTGGGAAACGACCCAAGTCATCGCCACGCAACGCCATCCGAGATTCTCGTGCGTGGTAGTGATGGCGTTTCGGACTACGGCAACAAGATTGGAGAACCGCTTCTCGGTGGCTTCACTCGTTCATTCGGTCAAGTGGTGAATGGCGCACGTCGAGAGTTTAGGAAGCCTGTGCTTTACAGTGCGGGTTTCGGACGACTCAACAATACGCATGTAAGAAAGAGTGACCCAGAAGCGGGGATGCTCATCGTGCGAATCGGCGGTCCGGCGTATCGGATTGGTGTTGGAGGTGGTAGCGCTTCCAGCATAATCCATGGACATCAAGATGAGGAGCTTGATTTCCAATCAGTGCAACGTGGCAATGCCGAAATGGAGAACCGGGTTAACCGAGTAATCCAAGCATGCGCCGAAATGGACACCAGTAATCCAATCGAAAGCATTCACGACCAAGGTGCTGGAGGTCCTAGCAATGTTTTTACGGAGTTAATGGACCCGGTTGGAGGTCGCATCGACATTCGTAAGATCGTTCTCGGCGATCAAACGATGTCGGTCCTGGAGATTTGGGTCGCTGAATACCAAGAGAGTTACGGACTGCTCGTCAGGTCAGAGAATCTTGAAGTGTTTCAAGTGGTCTGCGATCGTGAACGGGTAAACTGCGAAGTGCTTGGTGAGATCACCGGCAACGGCAACGTCGTCGTGTATGATTCTATCGATAACACAACGCCAGTAAATCTTTCTCTCGCCGACATTCTCTCTGAGATGCCGCGTAAGCGATTCTTCTCGAATCATTTGAAGGTGGAATTTCCATCACTTGTGATTCCGCAGGGACTTACGGTGAATGAAGCACTCCGACAGGTATTTATGTTACCCCAGGTAGGTTCAAAGGGTTTCTTGGTACGAAAAGTTGATCGTTCTGTCACAGGTTTAGTTGCCCAACAGCAATGTTGTGGACCTGTTCAAGTGCCTGTTGCTGATGTTGCGGTCACTGCGGACGGTTACTTCGGTCTCACCGGAGCCGCTTCTGCGCTTGGCGAACAACCGATCAAGATGATGATTGCTCCCGATGCGGGTGCACGCATGGCGGTGGCAGAAATGCTTACCAACCTTGCAAGCGTCCGGATCACCCAACTCTCGGATGTGAAGTGTCGCGCCAACTGGATGTGGGCAGCTAAGCGTCCTGGAGAGGGAGCACTTCTTTATGATGCCGCTGTTGCAATGCGGGACATCATAATTGAGGTCGGTATTGCTATCGATGGAGGAAAAGACAGTCTTTCGATGGCAACAATGGTTGGAGACGATCTCGTAGTTTCGCCCGGAGAATTGGTCATCATGGGCTACGCTCCGGTTCCTGACATTACGAAAATCGTTACGCCTGACTTCAAGGGAGATGGCGTAGTTGGCTTTATTGACTTTGGTTTGGGCAAGGGTCGCCTCGGTGGTTCAAGTCTTGCTCAGGTTTTCGGACAGATCGGTAACGATTCACCCGATATCGCTGATGCATTGCTTTTGAAACGGGCGTTTGAGGCAGTTCAAGAATTGATTT
This sequence comes from Patescibacteria group bacterium, assembly GCA_022563755.1. Taxonomy (GTDB): domain Bacteria; phylum Patescibacteriota; class Minisyncoccia; order HO2-45-28; family HO2-45-28; genus JADFMT01. Next base: position 2,849 of record JADFMT010000017.1, read on the forward strand.
CGAAAGGTCTAATTACAGCCTATCATGATCGGAGCGACGGTGGTCTCATGACGACCATTGCGGAGATGTGCATTGCGGGTAACTGTGGTGCGCATATACAAGTCCGTGTAGATATTGATCCCATCCCCGAACTCTTCTGTGAGGAGGCGGGAATGGTATTCGAGTATCCTGTCTCAGTTGAGCAAAGGGTTTCGACCATCATGCGAAAGTACAGAGTCTGCTACAACAAGATCGGAGTGACTCACAAGGATTCACAAGATCTCATCGTTACCCAAGGCAAGGAGGCTCTTCTTGAACGGAGTGTTACCGGCCTACGGCAATGGTGGGAAGTAACGAGTTCTGAGTTGGAAAAGCTCCAGGTTAATCCCGAAGTAGTTATCGTTGAAAGTGCAACCTATAAGGAATCTAAGGTTGTCGAATACCAACTCTCGTTCGTTCCAGAAGCATCAGCTTTTCATAAGTCGCGCCGTCCAAAAGTTGCGATCTTGCGTGAGGAAGGCACAAACGGTGATCGAGAAATGGCCGCAGCGTGTCATACAGCAGGTCTCGAAACATGGGACATTACAATGAGCGACTTGCTCGATGGACGGGTGAGAACCTTTGATGATGTTCAGGGACTCATTTTCCCAGGAGGTTTTACGTTCGCCGATGTTTTCGGGAGTGCCAAGGGTTGGGCGGGTCCAATCCGATTCAATCCTCGCGTGAGAAAGATGTTCGATCGTTTCTATGAACGCACCGACACGTTTTCTCTCGGCGTTTGCAATGGTTGTCAGCTGATGGCAAACATCGGTTGGTTGCCATGGAAGGGTATCTCCGAAGATGCGCAGCCCCGATTCATTCGCAACAAGTCAGGCCGTTTCGAGTCTCGATGGGTGGCGGTGAAAGTAAATCAAAGTCCGTCGGTCTTGATGCGTGGAATGGAAGGCTCGGTGCTCGGTATTCATATCGCGCACGGTGAAGGGAGATTGTTGTTTCCGGATCCGCAGATCGCGGAAGAAGTTCGGAAGCAGCAGCTCGTCCCTCTTGTTTATGTCGATGTGGAGGGTAAAGCGACCGAAACATATCCGTACAATCCCAACGGTTCGCCGGAGGGTTGGACGGCGCTGTGTTCGCCAGACGGTCGTCATCTCGCGATGATGCCGCATCCGGAACGGTGCTTTCTAACCTGGCAGTGGCCGTGGATACCCGAGGAATGGCAAGGACTTGATTCATCGCCATGGCTGAAAATATTTCAGAATGCAAAGGTTTGGTGTCTCGAACACTAGGTTTTCGCTCGCACTTTATTAAGTTGCCCCGGTTACGTGTCAGTAGCCGGGGCTTTTCTTAATTGGAACTTTATAGAATTATCATGTTAAGCTAACTTATTGTTTTGAGTATTGGCACTTGGAACATTTCGCTATTTTCATAAATCCATGTTCTAACCTTTTTCACGCTGCGCAGCATTAATACATGCAACGGTTACATTTAACCTTTTGGCGGGAAGGGGTCGTGGCCATAAGAATTTTTCCATCCTATGGTACCGTCTTTTTTCTGCACAAATAATTCAGCTTTACTTTTTTTCGCTATAGCTATTCCTTTTTGCACAGCATCAGACTTTTGTTTAAAGGCTTTTATGGCTTTCTTAGAACCACCGACTTTTACTTTCCATCCATCTTTTGTAGGGCTAACCCATACTTGTTTTGACATAGTTAGATTATACTAAATAATAAGTGTCGTGCAAAACTCGTGGATTATCATGAGTTTATAATAATATCTGGCAGGAAGTTGCCGGATTTTTATTTTTACAGCGAAGAGGTAAAATTAAGTTATGATGAATCAACAAGGATTTTTAAAAATATCCATCAAAGCCATTATTGTAATTGCCGTAGTTGCTGCTGTATCAGCCTTAGCTTTTTATTATTTTGATAAATTGATACCGCGCGAAGAACAAACTGTGAGCCGGGATTCCGCCGGAGAACCGCCGTCTTTTTTGCATAAATTATGATGGTTTTTCTGTGATGGGCGTTAAGAGTGATCCGGCAGAAAGTGTTATAAAAGAGTGGTTTGAGAAATTGTAGTTTTGAGCAAGGATTTACTCAAGCGGGTATTTAAAAACTTGTATCTTGTCAATAATGTTTATCACCTGGTCTTTCTTATCCCCGCGGGAATAATCATAGGCGCCCGGGTTTAGGTTTTTAGTTTTTCTGTGGATAAGTTAGATGAGTGCTTGCAAAAAAAGTTGTTAAACTATAAAGAGCTTAATAGTTTAATTTCGCAATATACTATGGAGACGAATTCTAAATGGCCTTATTTGATTGTTTCGGTCGCGATCATTGTGGGTTTTGGCGGAGGATTTTTTTATGGCAATGCAAAAGGTCGGACAGATTTGCTTGTTGAGCAGAAAGCTGCAGTCGAGAAAGCAAAAACAGAAGCTCAGGAACAAATTGCTCAGTCCACCAATCCTTTTGAAGCAACAAAAGTGAATCCTTTTAAGGATGTATATAAAAACCCTTTTAGCCAATAGGCAAAAACTATGATAAGGAGTTTATATTTAATACTTATCGCAGGCGCCATGGTGTTCGGCTTGGTTAGCATTATTTACGGCCAAATAAATCCATTTGATATTGAATTTCCCATCCCAGAGTTAGAAAATTGTGCCTCAATTGAAGAATGTCGAGACTATTGTAATGATCCAGCCAATATTGATACTTGTATTACGTTTTCCCAAGCCCATGAGTTTATTAGTGATGATGAGGCAGACGAGGCTCGTAAGTTTCAAGACAAAACCGGTCCGGGCGGATGTCGGGGAGAGGAATGTAGAGTATTTTGTGAACGGCCAGAAAACCATGTTGAATGCATCAATTTTGCCGAGCGCGAAGGATTTATAAGCCTGGAGGAAGCGTCCCAGGCGCGGAAGTTTGCAGGTAGAACCGGTCCGGGTGGATGTAATTCGCGCGAGTCTTGTGAAGTTTTTTGTTCTCAGCCGGGAAACGAAGAGATATGTATTCGTCATGCTGTCGAAAATGGGTTTATGATCCAGGAGGAAGCAGACAGGGTTTTGCGATTTATTCGAGAAGGAGGCCCAGGAGGTCCTGAGTTTCGAGGATCAAGCCGAATACGGGGTCTGGAAGAGCCTCAATTTGATGAAGATAAAGCCCGAGAGCTTATCTTAACCATTGGGGGGCCGGGCGGATGCCAGTCGTTTGCCCAGTGCGAGCGTTTTTGCAGCGCGCCTGAAAATGACGAAGTGTGTTTTAATTATGCGATTGAGCACGAACTTATTCCTGCTCGCGATATTGAGAGATTTGAACGGCTCATGGAGGCCGAGGGCCCGGGCGGATGTCGCGCAAGAGCGTGCGAAGCATATTGTAATGATCCAGCCCATAGAGACGCATGCTTTGCCTTTGCAAAAGAGCATGGTCTTATATCGTCCGAAGAGGTAGAGGCGTTCGAGCGTATTGATGTAAAAGTGAAGGAGTCAGGTGGTCCGGGTGGATGCCGAAATGAAGTGGAATGCCGCAACTATTGTTCAGATCCATCACACCTCGGTGAGTGCGCAGCGTTTGCAGTAGATGTGGGCCTGTTGTCGCCCGAGGATGCCAAACGCACACTTCGCGAGTTTATCGAGATTGAGCGATTTGGGCCGCCCGGTGATTTTGGACCTGACGCAGGATTTACGCTTCTGGGTGAGTTTGGCCCACCCGTAGGTGAATTTGGGCCTCCGCAAGGATTTGAAGCAGAATTCGAAAAACGATTCCGACAATTTGAAACATTTCGTATGCAATTTGAAAGAGGGTTTCCGCCCCCGGGTGAATTTCCCGGTCCATTTCCAGGCATCGGAGAATTCCCACCGCCCGGCGAGTTTCCTGGTCTAGTTCCACCCGGTGTAGTTTGTCCCTCGCTTCCAATCGTTGATGTATGTCCTGCAGGAGAGCAAAAAGTAATTGCGCATAGCTCTCCCGAATGCGGTACCTATTATATTTGTCAATCCATAGAGCAGCCGGTGCCTCAACCAATCATTGGACCTGAGCCGATCCACACTAATCCTGCTATCGCTTGTCAGGAAAAAGGTGGTGTCTGGGACAGTGTTGCGAATTTCTGTAGATTTTCTTCCACTATAGATCCAGCCGTTCGGTGCGTAAGTGAAGGTGGAACATGGGATGGGATAACGTGTGTATTTCCCGCTTCATTCCAGCAACTTCCCCGGGCAAACCCCACGCTCGGTTTACTCATCGCCAATCTTTTAGCGCCCTTTATTTATCTCCTTAATCGTTAGAAAGAAACTCGTTTGGACCTAAACATCTCAATGGATTGAGGTGTTTAGGTAAGATTTGATCCTACAAAATCCGGGTAGCCACTTAAGAATTCTGTCGCAGAGAGCGGGCTTTTTCCTTCAAGCTGAAGTTTTTTTACCAAAAGTACTCCTTTTTTACAGGGAATTGCAATAGCGGAGTCGTGTCTTAAGGCAACACCGGCGGCCGATGCCTTTAATTTTGTTTCAATCGTCCTCCCTTCAAGAATTTTTATTCGTTTTCCATTCCAAAAAGTAAACGTACCGGGCCAAGGATTGAACGCTCGGATTTTTCGTTCAATCAAAGTAGCATCTTCATTCCAGCTTATGCGCCCGTCTTCTTTGGTAATCTTTTTTGTATAGGTTGCCTGGGAATGATTTTGCTCTTTGGGCTTAATTTTCCCCTCTATCCATTCTGGGATGGTTTGGATAAGCAATTTTCCTCCCAGTTTAGCAAGTTCTTTTTCAAGCTCTGTATACGTATATTTTTTAGATTTTAGATTTAAGATTTTAGATTTAAGAATCGGGCCGTGATCCATCTTTTCATCCATTAACATAATCGTAACCCCGGTTTCTGTGTCGCCTGCAAGAATGCTAGAGCGGATGGGATCTGCGCCTCGCCAGCATGGCAGAAGCGAAGGGTGAATATTTAACGCTCCTTTTTCGGGAATTTCTAAGATTTTTTTTGGAATGAGTTTTCCGTAGGCAGCTACAATGAATATTTTGTATCTTGTATCTTGTAGCTTGTAGAAGAAATCGTCATCGAGTTTTTTCGGCTGAAAAAGCACAGTAGCATGTTTTTCTGCCCACCGTTTTATCGGGGGTGGAGCAGTTTTTAGTCCTCGGCCCGCCGGTTTGTCAGGGGTGGTGATGATTAAAGACGGCATAACACCGCCCATTTTTAATGTTTCAAGGATTAAGATTGCGAACTGGGAGGTGCCGAAAAAAACAAAATTCACCCCGTTAGAAATTTTCATAAATTTTTTGATGACTTACTCGTGTTACAAATCTTATCAATGTAGAATTTCTAACGGGGTTCATGAAATTTTATCAACACTCTCTGCTTTATCAATAAAGAGCATCCCTTTTAAATGATCCATCTCATGCTGAATCACTTGAGCAAAAAGTCCTCCTGCCCCTCTCCTAAATTTCTGGCCGTTTTCATTATGCGCTTCAATGGTGACGTGGGTGGATCTTTTAATTCTACCGTAAGTATTTTTTATAGACAGGCAACCTTCGTGCTTCAGGGTTTTCTTTTTTGATCGTTTAATAAGCCGAGGATTGATAAAGACTATATACTTTTCTTTTTCTTTTTTTCTTTTTATCTCTTCCTCACTTTCGTTCTCGGGCAATGTTTCCGGTTTCAGTACATATTCAGATATAATAAAAACCGCCTTTGGAATACCAATTTGGACTGCTGCAAGACCAATCCCTACAGTTTCTGATCGAAGCACTGCTGACATTTTTTTGATCAGATTTCGGATTGCCTTTTTAGTAATTTCTTTTTGGGGAATGATTACTGCTTTTTTGCGCAAAATCAGATTCCCTTTTTGAATGATATTTATCATGATTATCGTCCTCTGCGTGAGACAAGAGTTGCAATCGTTTTTAGAGCTATTGAAACATCGAGAGCGAGCGAGCGGTGTTTGACGTAGTAAAGATCATATTGCAGTTTTTCCAGTGCGTCCTTAACCGATGCACCGTAAGGGAATTTAATCTGCGCCCAGCCCGAAAGTCCCGGTCGCACTAAAAGTCGCATCATATAGTGCGGTATTTTTTCTTTCAGTTCGTCTATAAACTCTGGGCGCTCCGGCCGAGGACCAATGAGTGACATGTCGCCCTTAAACACGTTCCACAACTGTGGAAGTTCATCAAGCCGCGTTTTTCTTAAGAATTTACCTACCCTTGTTACGCGCTCGTCATTTTCTTCTGCCCAGACTGCTTGTCCTCTCTCAGCGTTCTCTATCATGGAACGGAATTTCACGAGCTCAAATGTGGTACTATTTTTCCCAACCCGCGCCTGTTTAAAAAAAACAGGACCGCGACTTCCAAACCTAATTAAAAAAGCAATAAACGGGAATAGAATTAAGGCTGCCAGGCCCAGAAAGACAGAAGTAAGGATGTCGAACCCCCGTTTTGTTATCTCGAATACCCGTTTTTCTGTCTCAGCTAGATTTTCTAAAAACCATACCTCGGAGATGAGCGAGACCGGAACTTTTCCGGTAATGCGTCCGTAAAATGTCGGGAAGTCGATAAATGCGACTCCAAGGGGTAAAATATCATAAAGCATTTTTACAAGGTCTTTTTGATGACGTATGTCTCGAACAGCAACTACTAAATTTATCTTTTGGTGAAGAATTTTATCAGGGAGATTGTGATTAAATGGATAAATTGGTACGAGAGAAGAATTTTGTTGCCCGCTTTGGGCTGGTACGACCATGCTCGTGGGCTCATAGTTAAGCTGCGGTTGAGACTGAAGATGCTCTATAAGTTTTTCTACTTCCGGGGAAGATCCAAAAAAAAGGATTTTAATTTTTTTTGAACGCGCAAGAATGATTCCATGCAGAGCGCGCCAAAGAAGAAGGAGAAGGGTAGAGAGAACGACATGGATAACAAGGTTCGTTTTTGGGGCGATACCAAATGCAGGAACCGCATAAAAAAGAATGACGGCCGCTGTACCTGCGACAACCATCGTACGGGTGAGGCGTTCCCGCATTCCCGAACTCCCGATCATCACCTCTATTTCATAGAGGCCCGCAACAAAGAAAATAACTATCCAAAGTAAAAAGACAATGGAAAAGGGGAATTGGTGGAGTGCCCAATTTTGCTCGAAACCCGCTGTGCCGTAGCGAATAAGGAGAACGAACGCAAGAGCCAGGTAAAAAACCGCCAAATCTCCCAGGATGAGTATGAGATTTCGTATTCGATGCGTCGCCATGTCATCCAATATAGCGCGCCTTGACAAAATATGCTAGAGTCATGATATTATGTCACAGCGTGCAATACAACGCCTTGAGATGACCTTCGTATGGATTGCAAAGGGTGGTATTTTTATCATTCCCTTTTTGGTTTTAATGGTCTCAGGAAGCTTGTTTTTTCCATATATCACTCTTAAAAACTTCCTATTTCGAATTATTGTTGAGATTATTGTCGCAAGCTGGATTGGGCTTTTAATCATTGATTTTAAAAAATACTGGCCGAAATGGAATGCAATAAGCATTGCTCTCTCAGCATTTGTTGCTATTATCTTTTTTTCTGCAATCTTCGGCGTTGATTTCAGGCATAGTTTTTGGTCAAATTTTGAACGGATGGAGGGCGTGATAACCCATCTTCATCTTCTTGCGCTTTTCTTTGTTGCGGCGGGTGTTTTTCGAACGATGCGTGACTGGATTATTATTTTTTCTCTCTCCGTTGCCGCAAGCGTTCTTGTGGCTTTCTATGGACTCTTGGAATACCTCGGTCAGGTAGAGACATTTGCAGATGGCTCACGGATTATCTCAACCCTGGGCAATCCTTTATATGTGGCAGCCTACTTGTCATTCCATCTCTTTTTAATAGCGTTTTTGTGGCTTCAAAGCAGGGTAAAAATTTTAAAATGGATACTGGGGACTCTTTTTGTATTTGAGCTCGTGATATTCATTTTAACCGGATCGCGAGGCGGATTTATCGGAATCATGGCCGGTTTTGGTGTAGTGATTCTTTCATGGCTTTTTCTTACCAAAAACAAAAAACAAAAACTTATTCTGGGCGCGATTATTATTGTGATCGCTGCAATCCCACTCGTATTAAATATTTTTCAAGACACCTCGTTTATAAAAGATAATTCTGTTCTTTCGCGTTTCTCAAATATCTCATTAGCCGAGCAAACCGTACAGTCTCGTTTTACTATCTGGAATATGGCGCTCGAATCGTTTAGCCAACGCCCAATTCTGGGGTGGGGGGTTGGTAATTTTATTGTCCCGTATGCGAAGAATTATGACGTTCGAATGTTTGGCAATGAACCATGGTTTGATCGCACGCACAATGTTCCCCTCGAATGGTTAAGTCAGGCAGGAATTTTTGGTTTTTTGTCCTATATCTCCATTTTTATCGCCGTTTTGTGGACGCTTATTTCCAGCGTAAGGCAAAAAAAACTTCATAAAAACATTGCTTTTATCTTTGCGGGCATGTTTGTTGCCTATCTTGTCCAGATGCTTTTTGTGTTTGATACATTGCCGACCTATCTAATGCTGATATTGCTTTTAGGATTTTTTTATACGTTATCTTTATCCCGAAGCCGTGCGGTAACACAAACTCAACGTCTTTCAACTTTTGGTATTGCGGGTATTGTTACGGCTTTTCTTGTTGCCGGTCTGCTTATATTCGTAATTAATGTGCGGCCACTCCGCGCTGCCGGCACCTTGATTGATTCATTTCATTCTCTTCGCCAGGGACAGATTGCAAAAGCCGAAAAAGAATTCCGAAAAGCACTTTTGCTTTCAAAGGGTACCGTTGGCACCAATGAAATAAGGGAGCATATAACCCGAACCGCAACCGCGATGATCTCGCAAAGCCGAACGCTAGAAAATCCACAATTAAAATCTTTATATGCGCTTGCAATTGAGGAAATGGAAAAAGAAGTGGGCGGTCGTGATAAGAATTTAAATATTAAAAATCATATTCTTCTTGCCCAGCTTTACGGTCTTCGCGGATTTATCTTGCAGGACAGAGAAGACCTTGCTAAATCAGTGAACCAATATAGACGCATTCTCGATTTTGCGCCCGACTATGTACCGGTTTGGCCGCTATGGGCTGAAGTATTGCTGCAAAGCGGGAACGTTAACGAGGCACTTTCTGCTGCAAAAAAATTGACAGATACACTCAAAAAAATTGACAGATATAATGAAGCGCTCTATATTTTGCCCGTTATGTATGTCGTTACCGAGCAGTACGACGAGGCTTATAAAGAACTCTTAAGACTCAGTATTTTTTGGGGCGGACCGGAACATAAGCTAAATCCTCAAAGAATTATACCCATTGTGCGCTTAGCGCGTGCCGGCAATATTGAGATTCATAAAGCAATCGCACTTTTGGAACGGATGCTTCGCATCGATAAGAGCTCTACGATTTTATTGATTAACCTTGCAGAAATGCATGCACAAATTGGAAAGAAAGATACGGCCCGGTTTTATGCGAGAGAAGCCCTTATGCTAGACCCGGATGCCGATCTCAAAAAACGATTAGAGCAATTTCTTGACCAATTATGAATTTTCTATATTTTATAGAAAAGGAATAAATCCATGAAAAAACCCAAAATTGGCATCGTGGGAATCGGTATGGTGGGAGAAACACTCAAGCGCTATTTTGAAGTGATCGGTTTCAAGCGCCCGAAAGACCTTTTTTGTTATGATGCCGATCCTAAAAAAAAGTATACTGATGATGTCTCAAAAGCCAATATTATTTTTGTTTGTGTTCCAACGCCACGTAATCCCGACGGCAGTTGTAGTACGAAAATCGTCGAGGGCGTGGTTAAAAAGTACGCATCTCCGGATCGTGTTATAGTTGTTAAATCAACCGTTGAACCCTCAACCTGCGAACGTCTAGCTAAGAAGTACAAATGTTCTATTCTTTTTAATCCAGAATTTTTAACGGAATCCAGGGCATGGGAAGATATGGTAAATCCTGATCGCCAAATTGTGGCCCACACAGTAAATTCAAAAATACATGCCAGCATGTTATTGAATATGTTGCCAAAAGCATTTTTTTCTTCTCCAGGTACACTGGGCACCTACGATTTTATAAGAGTTAATGCCACAGAAGCCGAATTGGGAAAATACGCCGGTAATGCATTTGGGGCCATGAAGGTTACGTTTGGAAATATTTTTGCTGACATTTGTCAGGGTCTCGAGAAGGTTATGAAAAAAGAAGGATTCAAAACATCAATTGATTATAATAATGTAAGAGGAATGCTTGCGCATGATCGCCGAATTGGGGACGCATGGCTTGATGTATATTATGCAAATTATCGCGGATTTGCGGGTAATTGTTTTCCAAAGGACGTTGATGCATTGATTGCCGTGATCCACAGCACAATTAAAAAATTACCGCACGGATCAACGGATGCAAAACTTTTATCAAAAGGAGTTAAGATGTTTGAGGCGATGCGCGAGTATAATAAGACTCTACTGGAATCACAAGAATTAAATTTTGCAGGAATGAGTATACACGATAAAGAGGTCGAGGCGCGATTAGTAAATAAACAGGAAAGAAAAAAAATATGAAAGTTTTAGTAACCGGAGGACTTGGATTTATTGGTTCACACATTGTAGATGCATGTGTAGGGCGCGGCGACGAAGTTGTTTCTGTTGACGATCTGGTTTCCGGCAAAAAGGAGCACGCGAATCCACGCGCACCGAATCATAAAGTAGATATTAGTGATGCTGGGGAACTCGGAAAGATTTTTGAACAGGTACGACCCGAGATTATTTTTCATGCCGCAGCGCTTGCTCGCATTCAACCTTCGTTTGAGAACCCCGGGCGTTATTTTGAAGTAAACGTGATTGGAACTCGAAACATTTTGAATCTCGCTAAAAAATTTGGCGCTCGTAGAGTTATTTATTCTGCTTCTTCCTCGGCGTATGGTAATCAAGATGCTCCCGTGCTTCGTGAAGACTTATCTTTAACTTCTCAAGCGCTTCACCCCTATGGTTCTACAAAGAGGATGGGAGAGATGTTGATGCGGGATAAGGGTCGTATTACCGGAGGACCAGAAACCGTTTGTCTGCGCTATTTTAATGTATATGGTCTACGCCAGACTACTATGGCTGATGGGCCGTATGCGACGGTAATTGGTATTTTTCTTGGTCAATTACAAGCGAAAAAACCCCTAACGATTGTTCCTGATGGAACACAAAGGCGAGATTTCACATGGGTAGCAGATGTAGTTCGAGCCAATCTTTTAGCGGGCGAGTCTTCGAAAGTGGGTGACGGAGAAATTATTAATATCGGTGCAGGTAAAAATCATTCTATATGGAAAGTAGCATGCTTAATTTTGGACGCTTCTCCAGATACAATCCCAGAGGAATTAATTAAATCAGAGAAATGTGTAATGGCGCCGCCGCGAAAAGGCGAAATATTTTCTACACTGGCTGATATTTCAAAAGCAAAAGAACTTCTTGGCTGGTCGCCTGAGATATCGTTTGAGGAAGGCATTAAAACACTCAAAAACATAACTTCTTCCAAGTTATTTTAATATTTGGTGCTGAGTTATTCACACTTGCATATTTCTGCATTCTTGCTATACTAGATTTAGTGAGTGTTTTCCCTGCCTCGGTGGGGAAGTACATCTATGTCCGCACAAGACCCTACGCTTGACGTGGGGTCTTGTGTTTTATATACAACCTTTTCTATACTTAAAAAAGGCCAATATTTTAGTGGCTAGAGGAGCAGGCACTCACATAAGGACATAGTGTGGAGTACGACCCTTCTCTAGCCTCTAAAGTCTTGGTAAAATAAAGAGTGTAAGATTATTAGCTTATAAGACGTCTCTATCAAGTATATGAAATTAAGATTTATTTATAGTCTTTTGGTTTTAGGCCTTATTTTTAGCTTTGTAGCTTCTGTTAATGTTCATACCGTTTCGGCCCAAGGAGACGAAGAGGTTTTAGTAGATCCGGGTATTACGCCGGCAAGTCCGCTACACATTTTTGATCGATTTGGCGATTGGGTACGGCTTAATGTGTTTACTTTTAATGCGATAAGAAAAGCTGAGATTAGGGCACGGATTGTTGAGGAACGTCTCGCCGAGCTAAAAGCTGTAGTTGAGGGCGGTGAGGGTGAGGCAGTGATTAACCGTGCAGAAGCCTTATTAGCCGCAAGAGCCGAAGCAGCAGAGGCTAATCTAGAGGCGCTCGATAATGAAGGTCGTGATGTTTCTAACCTTGTTGATAAATTCAACGACCTTTCACTTCGACAGCAGGGAGTGCTTGACGATGTATTAGCACGTGTTCCGGACCAAGCAAAGGATGTAATCGAGCGGGCGATTAAAAGATCGTATCGCGGGTTTGAAAGAGTGAGCGAGGTAGCAGTAAGACAGATTGAAAAGGGGTATCTTGATGAAGCTCGAGCACAAGAAATTCTTGAGCGTTCCTTTGAACGTCTTGGTAGACAGATTGAGAAGCGAAGTGAGGCCCTTAAGAAAATTGCTGACGAACTCGGAGAGGTGCCTCCGGAGGTTCAGGAACTCTTTGAGAAGAAGCTCCAACTCTTAGAAGGTGAGCTTTTCAATGTAGAATCTAAGGAGGAATTTAAGGAGATTAGGGATAGGATTAGGAGTCATCTAAGAGAGACTGCTTCCAATATTCGTGAGTTTCGTCGTATTCACCGGATTTCTGATGAAGGCGCCGACGAAATTCTGAAAGATATCGAAAAGGACCGTCTTGACATTCCAGGGAAGGCGGCAGAAATAATCGCCAAGGCAGAGAAAGAGATCACAAAGCTTAAAAGAAATATTGCAGACGCAGAGAATCGCGGTATCGAAATTCCTGAGAATGTTTCAATACTTCTTAAAAACTCCGAGGAGCATCTTGCTCGAGCAAAGGAAGCCTTTGATGCCAAAAGATACGGAGAGGCATTTGGTCAGGCAAGAGCCGCTTATCGTAATGCAAAAAACGGGAACCGTTTTTTTGAAGTCGTTGGATTTGATCCGGATTTTAGAGATAAAGCTAAGAAAATAATTGATGAAGCATATCCAAATCGCTGCATTAGAGACTAGGATTAAAGATTTTGGTTCGGGTGTAGTTCCGCCTTATGTTCTAAGAATGCTTGAAGCAGCAAGACATCAACTATTCCGAGCCGAGGAAGCTTTGAGACAAGATAATCTTCATTTAGTTATACGACATGCCGAGGTTGCTAGAAGAATAGCAGATCGCATTGAAAATATTCTCGATAAAATTTCTAAAGGAGAACCTCCGCGAGCTGAACCGGGTCCCGTTCCTCCATCACAGCCACCAGTTCTTAATATGAGTAGGTTCCAATTGCGTAACGTTCCCACTCCGATTGATTTACCGAGTAATTAATTTCCTCCAGATTTTCCCTCGCCCAGGGATAGTTGAATAGATAAAAAAGAAGACAAAACAAACGGCTCCAGTTTCGGAGCCGTTTGTTTTTTTATTTCACGGCTGTTATCATGAAAAATGATGAAAGTTCTCGAAGATATAGATTTAAAGCCATACACAATTTTTAAGATTGGTGGTCGGGCGCGCTATTTTTGTGAAGTAGATTCTTCGCAAGAATTTAAAGAAGCCATTCGGTGGGCAGGAAAAAATAATTTGCAATTATTTATTTTGGGAATCGGTTCTAATGTTTTAATTTCAGATGAAGGTTTTAGTGGTTTAGTCATTAAAAATAAACTCGAAAATATAAAAATTAAAAACACGGATGTTTATATTGGAGCCGGCGCGCCGATGGCTCGCGTGGTTGTAGAAACCACAAAAGCTGGACTTTCGGGCTTTGAATGGGCGATTGGGATTCCCGGAACGATTGGCGGATCAATACGAGGGAATGCAGGATGCTTTGGTTTTGAAACGAAAGATGTTTTAGAATCCGTAGATGTATTTGATATTAATAAAAATACAAAATACAAAATACAAAATAGAAATTGTAATTTTGGTTACCGCGACTCTATTTTTAAACATAGTCCAAATTTAATTATTTTTTCAGCTCTTCTTAAATTAAGAAAGGGCAATTTACAAAAATCTCAAGAAAAGATTTCGGAGTATTCTAAAACACGTGTCGCCTCACAAGATATCGGAGCCCAGTGCGCAGGATGTATTTTTAAAAATGTTTTATGGTCGCGGCGCGATCTTAACAAAACAGACCTGATAAAAAAATTTCCGGAGCTTAAAAAATTTTCGAACCAAAAAGAAATTCCCGTGGCATTCCTTATTGATGATCTTGGGTTAAAAGGAACAAAAATCGGCAATGCCCAGATTTCAAGGCGCCACGCAAACTATTTTATTAATCTTGGCAATGCTCGGGCCCAGGACGTGATAATGCTCATCGGGCTTACCAAAGAGCGTATCCAAAACCACTACGGAATTCTGCTGGAGGAAGAAATACACCACATTTCCTCGTAGAAGGAGAGACAGAGAGTTCTGTTTTATTTTAAGCCAAATCTCGCGATTTGGCATTTTCATGTTTAGTAATGTTTAGTAATGAATATGGAGCATTTATTTTTGACCCGCACATCTTAAAGACTAATTTACAAGAGTGGGCGGTTATAAAATTTTTTAAGGGACCTTTTGATAAAAATTTCTCTATATTTTAGATATCCACAGCGCATCATGGATTCAATTTCCCTATAATTAAAGAAAGGCAACAATCATTGGTTGCCAAAAATTTAATGAAGCACCGTTGCGAAATTTTCTTAGAAAAATTATTCAAAAGCGCACCCTTTTTTATGTGGGCGCTGGGTATTTTCTTTTTCGCCATCATGTTCAGTGTGTTTGGTTTTATTTCGCTGAAAGCAGAAGCTGCACCCGGCGTTCCGAATGTCATCTCATATCAAGGACGTCTTACAGATTCCAATGATAGTCTTTTGGGTGGCGTGGGGACTAAATTCTTTTTTAAATTTTCTATTTGGGACGCCTCAGACATCGCGACGGGTACCCGACTGTGGCCGTCATCTCCGCCGGGCACGGCTTCGTCAACCGTGAAAGAGGGAGTTTTTACAGTTGATATTGGTGACCCTGCAGATACCCCTGATCTTTTAACATTTAATTTTAAAGACAGCGATACGGTTTATCTTCAAGTTGAAGTTTCCTCAACGGAAGCCGGCACCTTTGAGACCCTAGATCCGCGGCAACGAATTACGTCATCGGGTTATGCCATTAATGCAAGTACTGTTTTAGGAATTGGCCAATCAGCAATTGGAACCACAACACCCGTTTCTGATGCAACGCTCACAGTGGAGGCAACATCAACTTCTGTAATTCCTCTTGTTGTTCGTGGTTTTCTTGGACAAGTTGCAGATCTTTTTCGAATCATTACATCAGCTGGAGCACAATTGTTTACGTTTACGAGTGGCGGCTTTTTTGGAATCGGAACCTCAACACCATCTGAGGCATTGTCAGTTGAGGGTAGTGTATTTATCTCCGGCAATCTTATTGCAACCGGCACAACTAGATTCAACAGCAATACATACACTTGGCCTACCTCAATTGTGGATGGCAACTTTTTACAAACCGATTCTTCTGGAAATTTGACATGGGCTGTTGCGGGAGGTGGAGGAGGTGGCGCAGGCAATTGGGTGTTTGTTGATTCACAGGGAGGATATATTCGCCTTGCAACAACGACCAACCGTGCTGGCATCGGTACAACTACCCCTTACGCTAAACTTTCCATTGACTCCGGAGCAGTTGCTACCACCACTTTAGCTCTTCGTCCATTTACTTCCCAGACTGCCAATATTATTGATATCTATGATACTTCGGCAACACCAGTACTTACTTCAGTATTTACATCAGCTAACTTTCTTGGAATCGGAACCACATCTCCAACAGAACAACTCTCGGTTGCAAATCTTCTCTACGTCGGTGGTTCAGGAACTTCAACCTTTGAAAACAATCTCGAAGCACTTGGAGACTTTGCAGCAAACCAAATCTTCTTAGGAGGCGCAACCTCAACGGCAGCCAATGGCTGGGACATTACATCAGGATGTTTTGCGATCAATGGAGCCTGTGTAGGAGGTGCAGCCTCAGAATGGACTGACGGGGGAAACTTCCTAAACCCCAATGAAGTCAATGACTCTATCCTCATTGGCTCCTCAGACTTTGCAGGCATCAATGCACTCTTTGCACTACGAGCCACCTCTACTACAGGAACCATT
>JADFMT010000018.1 GCA_022563755.1 Patescibacteria group bacterium
GCCTCGCGAGTGGGAAATATTGCGATCTGGCTGGGTTCTTTAATTGGACTCATTGCCGTTTTTACCTCGTATCTTGCCATGACGGCCGACCTGAAAAGTATTTTTATATTTGATTACAATCGCCCTCGATCTCTTGCTTGGCTTCTAACCGTTTTGCCAGCACCCTTACTTTTTTTGCTGGGGATTACAGGTTTTATCAAGGTCTTGGGATTGGTGGGCGCGGTTTTTTTGGGGGTGCTGGGACTTTTTATTATTGAGATGGCGCGCAGGCTTCACAAAATATTTCCTGAGCACCATCATTTACTCTTAGGTCCAAAAACTTGGCTTCGGTGGCTGCTGATTATTGGACTCTCAACCGGCATATTTTTGGAAATCATGAATGTATTATAAGATAAAGTGAGCTGTCTTTGACCGCGGCGACTCCGGCTGGCAGTGCGATCCTTAATCTAGCCCGAAGGGCCATAAAAAATATAGGGGCGGAGCCGCGGACAAATGATAGCGAACTCCATGAAAAAACCAACAAGACGTATTCAAAATAAAAAAGCCACTTCTAGATTGGCTTATAGGAAGGGATTTAAATTTTCGCGCCACGGCGTTGAAGAATTTGGTTCTGGAAAAACGGACATCATGTTTTGTCCAGAAGGCGATACCGTTTACTATTACAAATCTTGGCATCACAACTTGCTTCGCTACAAGCATTTATCAGAGAGCAAGGATGTTCGTTTTAAGCTTTGTCCATATCACGAGATGAAAAAGAATAGGCAGTGGGAAGGTGAGATTCGGATTGCAGGCGTCCCTGTAAAACTTTTAGGAGAGATTAAAAAAGCGGCAGAGAAAATGTCAGAGGAAGCATACCGCCGCGACCCGATGCACCGCATTTTAGATACGAAAGAGACCAAAAAAGAACTGAAGATTTTTACTTCTGAAAATCAGCTTGCTCGTCATATTGCCAAGAAAATCTTTGCATCTTTCAAAAAACACTTTCCCAAACCAAAGATCCATAAAGCCAAAGGCGCCGATCCAGTTTTAATCACCATGGAGTGGCAAGAGTGACATGCGCGTTATCTTTGATATCCACAATCACTCAAAATATGCTCGGGCAGTTTCGAAAGAGATGGTGCCGGAAAATTTGGCTCTTTGGGCTGTAAAAAAGGGGATCGACGTGATTGCCACGGGAGATCTCACACATCCGGCGTGGTTTAAAGAGCTAAAGGAAAAGCTAGAGCCGGCAGAGCCCGGCCTTTTTACCCTAAAGCGGCCGCCTTCAAAAGAAGCAAAGAGGGTAAAATTCCTTTTATCTGGCGAGATCTCGTGCATTTACTCTAAAGGCGGCAAGGTGCGCAGAATCCATCATTTAGTCTATGCACCTTCTTTCGAGGCAGCTGAGAAAATGAATAACAAACTTACCTGGATCGGCAATCTAAAAGCAGACGGACGGCCCATGTTAGGACTTGATTCTAAAAAGCTTTTGAAAATTTTACTTGAGGCATCGCCCGAAGCCTATCTGATTCCGGCACATGCCTGGACACCGTGGTTTGCTATTTTTGGCTCTAAGTCCGGTTTTGACTCGCTCGAGGAATGTTTTGAAGAATTAACTTCTCATATCTTTGCAATTGAGACTGGACTTTCCTCGGACCCCGCCATGAACTGGCGCATTCCCTTTTTAGATGATATATCAATTGTTTCTGGCTCGGACGCCCATTCGCTTCCAAAGCTTGGTCGCGAGGCAACCGTACTCGATATAGACTCGCTTTCCTATCAAAGTATTTTTGACGCCATTAAAAGCCGTGATCCCAAACGATTTTTATTTACCATTGAATTTTTTCCTGAAGAAGGGAAGTATCATTATGACGGACATCGAGACGTCAAGCATTCACAATCACCCGAAGAGACTAAAGAAGCAGGTGGGAAATGTAAACAGTGTGGACGTCCCGTAACCGTTGGGGTAATGGCGCGAGTTGAGGAACTTGCAGCAAAAGATAGGCCCGAAGGGTATGAGAGCAAAAATCGTATCCCGTTTAAAAAACTGGTGCCGCTTTTAGAGATTATTACGGAGGTATTAGGGGTTGCAAGCGCGACTAAGGCTGCGAAGAAAATATATGAAGAGATGGTTAAAAAAATCGGTTCTGAATTTAAAGTTTTGCTTGAGACAAGTCGTGAAGAGATTATTAGTGCCTCAGGCAATCCCCAAATCGCCCAAGCGGTTATTCGCGTTCGCGAAGGAAAGCTTACCATCGAGCCGGGCTATGACGGAGAGTTCGGAAAAGTAAAGATTTTTGAAGAGGGCGAGAAAGCCATCGCTCCTCAGGAAACACTGTTTTAGAAGTTCTTACATGTAGAAATCTCTTAAATAAAAAAATAAGAGGCGCTACTATGAGCGCCTCAAAGATTCGAAATCCTTAAAACGAAAGGAGACGTTCTCCTATTTTCTGAACTTCCTTTCGCCATTCAGCATCACTTGTATCAATTTCTGCAAAAACGGAAAAGGGGAGTTTCTTTTGTATCCATTTGCCCCCACCTTTATTCTGCCAACGGTAATGGTGGGGTGTGCGTCGCCACATTTCGCGGAGTTTTACCACCGCACCCCGGCTTTGCTCATCTCCCTTCCATTTAGTTGAGGCACCTCCAAAGAAATCATCCGGCTGATTTTGATAATCGGCTGCAATGATGCGGCCAGCCATGATATCGTAATCAGCATGGATTCGGATAAAAATAAGTCTTGCACGCGTCTTTTTAACCTTTTGTCGGAGGCTTGCACGTTTCTTCGGATCAATATGATCGCTATCCAGGATCACATTTTCCCCTCTACTCACGAGACGCACAAGAACATTTTCAGCGATTTTTCGCGCGCCTTTATAGTGTTCGCCTTCTTTGCGAAGGTGAACACGGATGCGATTGCCTTCAATCACCGTAGCAGAAATATGTTTTGCAAGCTCGCTGGCAACCGGGCTTTTTCCGGAACCAACAAGGCCGATAAGAGCGACTACCATTGGCTGCTTCGTTTTTCTCGAAGTTGCAAGGGTAGTGAAGAACATACTTTGAGCATGGAGTTCTTTTTCGGTTAAGGATTCTTGCTTGTGTACTGTAATGCCGATTATAGACGGCAGAACAAATTCAATCAGGCGGTTAAACATCTTGGTCTCCTTTGCTGATTTTGTTTTCAATAAGGCAGCCTTACACCTTCCCAACTTAGCTAGTTGTGATTATACCATTCTCTGTAAGAATGTCAAGTTTTCGGGAAAGAGTGTTCTGTTGGAAGTTATCCACAGGACTCGCTTGCGCTGTATGTAAAAATTCTTGTATCCTGAAATTAGATAGGCATAAAAGGAGGATGTTAGTTCAAAAGAGGAAGTCTCCTTTGGCTTCAAAAAAGCATATAACAAACCTTGAGGTATACCCTCTTTTGACCTAACGTTTGCCGCCAGCGATCTTTTATAATTTTCACTCAACC
This sequence comes from Patescibacteria group bacterium, assembly GCA_022563755.1. Lineage (GTDB taxonomy): Bacteria > Patescibacteriota > Minisyncoccia > HO2-45-28 > HO2-45-28 > JADFMT01. The sequence goes on from JADFMT010000018.1 coordinate 3,452, forward strand.
AACCTTGGCCCTACTCAATAGGGCCAATTTTTTTATCGGTGTATAATGGGTGTATGAAAAATCAAGAACTTGCAAAAATCTTCTTTGAGATGGCCGAACTCTTGGAAATGAAAGAGGTGCAATTTAAACCCAGAGCGTTTGAGAAAGCGGCGCGCTCAATTGAGGCACTTGACGAAGATGTTCGCGATATCTATAAAAAAGGTGGCATCAAAGCACTTGAAGAGATCCCGGGTGTTGGTGGGGGGATTGCCGAACGTATTGAAGAATATCTGAAACACCACCACATCAAAGACTACGAGCGTCTTAAAAAACAAATGCCGGTTGATATTTCCGGGCTTACGGCCATTGAAGGAGTGGGACCAAAGCTGATCAAGCTTTTGTATAAAAAGCTGAAAGTCCGGAATGTTCGTGATTTAGAGCGGGCTGCCAAATCCGGCAAATTAAAAAAGCTGCCACGGATAGGCGCGAAGCTTGAGCAAAAAATCTTAAAAGGCATTGAGTTTCAGCGAGTTCATGTGGGACGCATGAATATTGGAGAGGCGCTTTTGCTTGCACGGACCATTCTGGGGCGGCTAGAAAAAGCCCCGGGTGTTACGGCAGTGGAACCGGCCGGCTCACTTCGCAGGTGGAAAGAGAGTGTGGGCGATCTGGATTTTCTGGTAATCTCTTCCAAACCAAAAGAGGTTATGAAGATATTTGTTTCAATGCCAGAGGTTGAGGGAGTTCTTGCAAGGGGTGATACAAAGTCATCGGTCCGTCTGAGAGCCGGCATTGATGCGGATGTTCGGGTCCTGCCGCCAAAATCTTTTGGAGCGGCCCTTCAATATTTTACCGGTTCAAAAGACCACAATATTTTACTTCGAAAAATCGCCATCAAAAAAGGATATAAATTAAACGAGTATGGGCTTTTTCGAGGGAGACGCCTCGTTGCAGGTAAAAGTGAAGAGGAGATTTATAAAAAATTGGGTCTTGATTGGATGCCGCCCGAAATACGATTGGCATCCGGCGAGATTGAGGCGGCTCAAAAACATACACTTCCCAAATTGATTGGCTACGATGACCTAAAGGGTGATCTTCAGATTCAGACCTCTTGGACAGACGGCGCAAATTCCATTGAAGAGATGGCCCGCGAGGCAAAACGGCTTGGCCACGAATATATTGCAATCACGGATCATACCAAAAGTTTGGCTATGACCGGTGGGTCAGACGAGAAGAAACTTTTGCGGCAAATGAAAGAAATCGATCGTCTTAATAAAAAAATATCTGGAATCCGGATTTTAAAGAGCGCTGAGGTCAATATCAAAAAAGACGGGGCGCTCGATATTTTAGATGACGTGCTTGCCAAGCTTGATATCGTTGGCGCTGCCGTTCATTCGCATTTTAATCTTTCAGAGAAAGAGCAGACCGAACGCCTTATCAGCGCCATGGAAAATCCGCATGTGGATATTATTTTTCATCCTACAACCCGTATTCCTCAAAGGCGTGAGCCGATTCACTTAGATTATGAAAAACTCTTTAAAACAGCTCGACGCACCGGAACCATGCTTGAGATTAATGCGCATCCATGGCGGCTGGATCTGAAAGATGAGCATATTCGTGAAGCCAAGAAATTCGGCGTTAAGTTTGTAATTAACACGGACGCCCATTCCATGGGCGAGCTTTCCTATTTAGAATATGGCATCGCGCAAGCACGACGAGGTTGGTGTGAGAAAAAGGATGTTCTCAATACTCTTCCACTCAAAAGATTTTTAGAAGTTCTCAAAAAACCAAAATCTGAGCGATTTTAAATCATGATTTCCTTTCGTAAAAAAGTTTTGGAGGTTGTTCGTAGAATTCCAAGAGGCAAGATTTTGACGTATAAAAAAGTCGCGGTGCGCGCCGGCAATCCGAAAGGGGCGCGGGCAGTAGGAACCATTTTGCGAACCAATTTTGATCCGAACATTCCCTGCCACCGTGTTATCAAATCCGACGGCACCCTTGGTGGCTACAACCGCGGGCAGCGTAGAAAGCAACAACTTCTTAAAAACGAGCGATACTTGTAAATTTGACCCAGCTCTTTTATGTTAGAAGTAGGAAAGATTTTTGATTTTAACAAAATCCAAGGAGAAAACCATGTGTGGTGTGGTCGGAGTGGTCGCTTTTGATCCAGATTTCGATGATGCTGCCTCATGGCTTTCGTGGGCGCTCGTAGAGCAAGAGCATAGAGGCAAAGAGGCAAGCGGTATTTATACCAATAAAAGTTCTTATAAAAACAAAGGCACGCCAGAGCAGGTTTTTAGCAAGAAGCGCCTTGAGGATCTTGGTGGATATATTGGTTTAGGGCATGTTCTTTACACCACCTCAGGTAAAACACTTGATGACGGGTCCGTTCGCATGAGAGCCCAGCCGTTTCTTGCAAATCTTGGAGGAGATCGCAAAAAACCCATTGCTTTTAGTTTTAACGGAAATTTGGTTAACTGGCAGAAGCTGCGAGAAGAATGTCGTGAACGGGGATACGCAAAACCAATTATTAATGATACGGGTGTTATTGCCGCTTTAATTGAGCTTGCTTCAGGTAAAACGCTTGAGGAAGCGTTGATAAACGAGGTGTTGCCGCGACTCGAGTGGTCTTTTAGCATTATTTTTTACGACAAAGCTTTAGGCGTTCTCTACGGTGCAAGAGATCCTCGGGGATTTATGCCATTGGTTCTGGGGAGACGCAATGATGAATTTCTAGTCGTTGCCTCGGAAGACTGTGTGTTTGCAGAAGGCGGGTTTGGCTGTGAAAGGATCGGCGAAGTTCCGCCCGGAAGCATGGTAAAACTTGATCCCAAGAGCCACGAGCCGTTCTCCGTCACCGTGTGGGCCAAGCGTGTTCCTGCCCGGCATTGCATTTTTCATTGGATTTATTTCAACCGGCCCGACGGTACGTTTTGCGGAAAAAATGTTAAAACCACCCAAGAAAAAGCAGGTGAGCTTTTAGCCAAAATCCATCCGTTTCTGCATGCAGACGTCATTATCCCGGTGAGCGATTCCGGACTTGCCGCTGCTCAAGGTTATGCCAAAGTAATGACAGAAAAAACCGGTCGCTGGCTTTTTGACACCTTTGGCTTATTTCGTCCCCATACGGTGGGACGCACCTTTATGGAGCCGCATCAGCATTTGCGCGAAGAGGGAGTCGGCAAAAAACACCGAGTCATTGAAGAAGTTATCAAGGGCAAAGTGGTTGTTCTCGTTGATGATTCTCTTGTTCGTGGAACAACGATGAAAAGGTTGGTTAAGAGACTTTTTGAAATCGGAGGAGCCAAAGAAGTGCATGTGCGCATTGCATCTCCACCGATCAAAGAGATTTGTGTTCACGGCATAGATATGCCGACCCATAAAGAGTTGGCATGGAATCGTTGTCATCAAAGCAAAGAAGAGGCGTGTAGGCTTATTGGTGCCACGTCGCTCGAATACTTGGACAGTGACGGTAGTATTAAGCATAACATTCAAGCAATTTTGCAAACGCCGAGTCGTTATCCGAATTCTCTGGATGAAGATTCTTTTTGTACTCAGTGTTTCACTGGCATCAATGCAATCAAGTAATCAATTAAAAGGTCCCGCTTTTAGAAGAGGGACTTTTTCTTTTTCGGTATTTCACTATACTAAAAATGATGTCGATTCTATCGTGGATTTTAGGTGCAAGTTTTTTAACCAGTCTTATTTCTTTAGTGGGTCGCTCAATTGTGTTTTTGGGCGAGGAACGCTTTCGTCGCTTCATTCATTACGCTATGAGCCTGGCGGTCGGCACACTTTTGGGTGTTGTTTTTTTGGATTTGCTACCAGAGGCCTTGGAGCTTGCCGGCGCCCGCACCGTTTTTTTCTGGGTGCTTGTTGGGTTTTTGCTTTTCTTTATTTTGGAACGGGGGCTTTTTTTATACCATTGCCGTGAGGGGGAGTGTCCTGTGCATGCTTTTGGGTACCTTTCTTTAATTGGGGACGCGATCCACAACTTTCTTGACGGGGTTATTATTGCTCTCGCGTTTTTAGTGAATATTCCTTTGGGCATTGCAACATCGTTTGCCGTCATTTTTCATGAAGTTCCTCAGGAGATGAGTGATTTTTTAGTGCTTTTGCATGCAGGTTTTGAACGCAGAAAAGCTCTTTTTTACAATTTTTTAATTGCACTTACCACTGTTATCGGCGCTTTTTTAACCTATCTTTTTGCAGGAGTGGTTCAGGGTATTATTGGCCCCGCTTTAGGTTTGGTGGCAGGTAACTTTTTATATATTGCCGCAGTTAATTTAGTGCCCGAGCTTCACGAAGCAAAGCACGCAAGAAAAAAGACCGTAGCTTTAGCTCAGATCAGTCTTATTATTCTCGGGATTTTGTTAATCTATTTTGTAGGGGTTATTTTTGAGCACTAGAAACTTCCTCAACAATTTTTTTGAACGCATCAGGATTTTTTTCAGCCAGCTCTGCTAAAATTTTGCGATCAAGCTCAATGTTTTTCTTCTTTAAAGCGGACATAAATTTAGAATAGCTTATTCCTTCTTTGTGGGCAGCCGCATTAATTTTTACGTTCCAGAGACGGCGAAAATTTCGCTTCTTTTTCTTTCGGTCCCGAAAAGCGTGCGTCCAGGCATGCAAAAGGCGTTCTTTGGCTTGGCGTTCTTTGGATTTTGCGCCCCAACGATACCCTTTAGTATATTTAAGAATTTTTCGTCTTCGCTTGAGTGATGTTTTTCCTCTTTTTACTCGCGTCACGAATGTGGCAGATAGTGTTTAAGTTCTTTTTTCGATATATTGAATCGTACCCAGCGTTTTGCTCCCAGTTTATGCTGACGTGATTTTTTTGCCAGGAAATGATTTTGCCCGGGCTTCCGTGTTAAAATCTTTCCGCTCTTGGTAATTTTTAGCCGTTTGGCAAATGATTTATTCGTTTTCATGGTCGTTACTTTGTTTTTTCAATGAGGATATAGGGGCCGCGATGTCCTCGTTTGGGCCCTTCTACTACTTTGTGGTTTACGGTAATAAAACTTAAAACGCGGTTTAAGCGATCATTCAAAAAACCGCGATCAAGGTATTTTGCTCTTCCTCTTAAAACCATCTCTACCCTGATCCGATCTCCTTTGTCAAGAAAGACCGAGGCTTTTTTTGCTTTCATCTCAAGATCGTGCTCGGAGGTTCCGAGCCCTACCCGGATCGCGCGGACCTCAGATCGGTGGGCTTTTTTTGTTTGTTTGTTTTTGCGCGCCTCCTCATAGCGATATTTCCCGTAATCTATGATCTTTGCGACCGGTGGTTTTGCGGTCGGCGAAATCTCGATGAGGTCCAGATCAAGCGCTTGTGCTTTTGCGAGCGCGTCTTCAGTTTTAATAATCCCCAGGTTTTTGCCCTTGGGGTCAATGAGGCGAAGTTCTGGTACGGTTATTTGACTGTTGATTCTTACTCTTTTTTCCAGATGGTTTAGTGTAGCGTAGCTTGATCGGAAATACAATAGAGCGGAGGCGGTGGATTAGAAACTAAAAAATACCCACAGAGAATAGATTGCATTCTTTGTGGGTTATGTTGTTTTCTTGTAATTTTTAAGAAGTGACGGGTGTTTTGTTTCGGCGTTCCTTTCTTTCTCTTTGATTTCGTTCCCTTGCTTCTCTATTTTTTCTCCGTTTCCTTTTCCGACCTACTTTTTCACCTTTGCCTTTTTTGTCCGTGAAGCCGTTATTTGGAAGTAGATTATCCTTTTTTAACCCGCTCTCTTCCCCATTTTTAGTGGAATTACCTTTCATGCGCACTCTCCTTTTTCTAATTAATGTTCAAAAATACTCTGTTGCAGATTATATTTAAAACTGAAGAAAAGTCAAGTTTTGTGGGGGTGGAGGGAATTGAAGTCTTCGTTCTTCCGAAGGCAGCAACGAAAAAGAAAAAACCGTGCGATGGTCGTAACCAATCGCACGGCAGATGCTCGTTTAGAATGGGAAGGGTTCTTGTTCTGTACCAATGGTCCGCGTAATGCGGAGAGGTACACTTATCCCTTTAGAAATGGCGTTACCACACCATTCGACCCGCGCTTCTTACGAGGTTTCAGGTTCATCGAACGAGAAGGCATCGTGGATGGCCTGCGTAGATTCATTCACGAACCCCACGAGGATCGGTTCCAAAACGGTCGCAATTTCGTGGGGCGAAAGATCGGTCCACTTTGCAATGTTTTCGACCATCTGTTTCAACTGATTTCCGGATAACATTCGGTGTTCCCTCAGATAATATTGAATCAGCTTTTTTGCAGTCGGTTCGTGCGACGCGCTGATTCCTGTTATGGCGAGCCCTCCATCCGGTATCAATAAAGGAAACATTTCTGTAAAGATCTGCCGGATTGCAATACCCATAACTTTTTCGACGTCTACGACCGAAACTTGTATTTCGTGTGCAATTTCTCCGATTTTGCGACGAGTTTTTCTCGAGAGAACAAGGCCTTCATTCCAGACAAAAAATGAAAGCACCCCAACGATCTTCACGACTTCGTCACACGCATCGCGCTCCGCACTCAGTTTTACTTGAAGCGCGGCACGCTCTGCGTTCAGATTTGCTTGACTGTCCATCACGAATCTCCTTGTTAAAGATCCAACAAAGCGTAGATCGTTATTGATCTACGCCTGGACGATATCATATATTTATATATTTTACAAAATTTCCCACAAATAAAAAAAGGGGCTCCGCCATGCGGCAAGAGCCCTTTGTTTCTTGTGAAATATTAGTGGCCGAAAAACCCTCGGCCAACCTTATCTGGGATGAGATAGAGCACGACGTCGTGTTCTCGACAGAATGTCTTGACCTCTTCGTCACGCACCGAGCCGCTTGATGCAAAGATCACCTTGATTCCTGCATCAATAAGCACCTTTGGTCCATCGGTGAACGGGAAGAAACTGTCGCTGTAGGCAACCGCTCCGTCCGTCTCGTGGTTCTCGCTTCGTGCCCGATCAATTGCGAGCCGCGCGGCACCCACGCGATCCTGTTGACCTACGCCGTTGCCAATCAACATCGTATCATGAACGATCGTGATGGTATTGCTGTTGCTCCTTGATCCAATCGCCAAGGCAAGAAGAAGATCCTTCTCTTGCTCAGACGTTGCCTTTCCTACCTTCTCGATTCTTGGATCCGTGAGGTCCAACACAAAGGTGTAGTTGGGTTGACGCAGGAATCCGCCGCGTACTTGCCGGAAACGAGATGCCTGGTCAAGACTTTCGTGTCCCAGACGACCAAGTTCTGGATTTACGAGAAATCTGCATTTGTCGCGCTTCCGCTCGAGCATCTTCACGGCACCTTCAGTAAACACCGGCGCAAAGATGCCGTCGAGCAGTCGCCGCCCTTTTGTCTGCTGGTAGGTAAGGAGAGTCTCGGCACCCTCCTCGTCTATTCCAAAGTTTGTCATCACAAGTCCGCCGTGAATGGCAATGAGGCTCCCGCAGATCATCTTTCTAAGGACTTTAATCGGGTCATCATTCGCTATCGCACCGCCGCATAGATTACCGTGTTTTGCGCCAACTGCAATGAACGGAACCTGCTCGTAGTTCACATCGAGCGTGGCAGCGATGTGCGTGATTGCCTGCAGAAGCCGGTCCTGGTCGCAGCGATTGTTGTAGCTCGGCACAGTCCCTGCGACGTGCTCGAATCTATCCAGAGAGAGTGGGTCTTCTGTGTCGGTAGAGAAAAGTGCAGCAGGCGCTTGATGAGCGTTCTCGCCATAGAGACAGGTCGCGACCTGCTTTCCGATCAAACCATCGTAGTCTCCGTCACTATGGTAACGAGCAGAGTCAAGACAGTATCGGGCAACGACCATCTCGGTCTTTGCGGCAAGCTTATGGAGGAACGTCTCTCGATCAGGCTCGCCTTCCTTGAGCCACTCAATCACTCGCCCTCGATCATCAGGATCGCAGATTACTATGCGGCCACCTTTGGCTGCAGAGCGCAGCAGGGTGGGTCCGCCAATATCGGTCTTCTCAATCACCGACTCGCGGGTGCTATTAGGATTCTCAATCTCTACCCGAAGCGGGTAGAGATCCACACATACGAGGTCGATCCACGGAATACCGAGCCGATCGAGCTCTTCCCGATCTTCTCTAGTGTCCCGCGCAAGGAGTCCTGCATGCACTTCGCGAGAGAGAGTGACCACGCGATGCCCCAAAATGGCATCACCACCGACGAGTGAGGCGACGTCAGAAACAGGGATTCCCGCCTCAGCGAGTTTGTTTGCAGTCCCACCGGAGGCGAAAATACGAAAGCGGAGAGTCACGAGTTGCTGGGCAAACTCGACGATTCCTCTCTTCTCGAAAACTGACAGCAAAGCAGTACGGTTCATGTTTCACCTCTATTATCAATTGTGGAGGAATGATATCCTTAGTTACTGTTCCGTATGCTAGTGCGTGTAGAGGAAGAAGTCAAAAAACCGCCGCCAGGACGGTTTTTTTGTATCGTGGAGATGGCCTTCCTTTTTCTAACCCCTAACCTCTTAGGTTGGGGGATCAGTCATTTTAGTGTAATTTGCTAAAAATCTACTCTACCTTCTTTCATTGCTTTTCTGATTTGGTCATACCAAACACCGTATCCAGCATCGCTTAGATGCAATTTGTCGGGAGCGTAAAATTTTTCAATGTCCTTTCGGAACGGGTCGTCTTTAACGGATGTAAATAAATCGACGTAAAGAATGTTTTCTTCCTCAGCAATTTTTAGGAATCGCTCACGCGATTTTCTAGTCCAGAAATCGTAATAGTAACGAATAGGTCGTGGAAAGAATTCTGTGGCTCCAAGATTTCCCGAGGTCATCCAAATGACTTTCTCCGTTTTTTCTTTTGCTGCCCTGATTGCACGCCTCGCATCATTTTCTAGTTTATTTAAGTTGTGGAGGCGAAGAACATCATTTGCTCCAACTTGCATCATTACTAAGTCATATTTTACATCTGCTTTCTCGAGAGTCTTTGGAAACTCTGCGAGTCGCAGACCGTCTACTGCGACATTATCAATTGTGTAATTTGGAAACTCTTTCCCAAACCTTCCTGCAACAGAGTATTTTGGATCCGATACGCCGGTTCCTACTACTGTTGAGTCTCCAGCAAAAAGTATGCGTTTTAATCCTGTTCCTTCTTGCTCATAGGGGATTGAGCGGCTTGCGAGCCCTGCTCCAATTCGTATACGAAGCCAGACCTGCACAAACCCGACCAGGGAAGCCAGTAGAATAGCCGCAGCTGCTACGAGAAAAATGCGCTCAAACATCTTTATATGATAAAGGTTTTTACTTACTTGGTCACAGTGGAGATAGCGGGAGCTTCTCTATTTCACCTCAAGGACTACAGATACATCCTCAAGCCGATTGTGAAAGGATCACAGCGGAAACGCCTACTTCGTACCAGAAAAGAACATCAAGAAGTTCGTACACATGTGGGAGACCAATAAACTTTCCTAATAAAAAAACTCACCTTCGTATATGCCTTTTGGGGCGGATAGGACATTATGGTCAGTTTTGTCTAGCTTTTGCATTTCTTTAATTAACGCTGTCTCATAAAGCTGTACTTTGTTAAGATGTGTACCTTATGGAAAATATCAGAACAATAGTAGAAAACATAAAGACTCACGACTTAGTTCTTGGGACGCTTGCTGGAGAGGCTCTCGAATGCTCATTAGATAAAAGGTTTATGGCATCACTAGCTTGTTTGTTCATCTTGGCTGAACAAAGCATAAAACTGGCAAGTGATGTTTCATCGGGAAATTTAAACAATCAGATTTTAAAATTAAAAGATGAGGGTATTATCTCATCGAAAGAAGCCGATGTTCTTAACAGTCTTCGTAGAACTCGAAATAAACTTTTTCACGAAAGTCATTATATGTGGGTAATAGAAGATAAAGACAATAATAAGACATTTTTTAGTGAGGAGAATGCAAAAGAAAAAATATGGAATTCTCTTAGTCTGCCAGTCTTACAAATTTGCAAAAATCTAATCACTTCCAAACATTAATTTCAAAAACCTTTGTTTACTAATTCACAAATTTTATCCAAAGATTCTTCAGGGTCTTTTTTTATTTGATGTTCCCATATACGTAACACAGTCCATCCATCCTTTCGCAGTTTCCTTGTTACTTTTTTGTCTCTCTTTCGATTTGCTTCAATTTTGTTAATCCAAAAGTCACTCGTCAACTTGTGTGACCATGACGGGTAACGCCAACCGTGCCAAAAATCACTATCCAGGAAGATCGCTATCTTTTTTGATGGAAACGCTATGTCTGGATTTCCGTAAGCTCGCTTGTAATGTGTCTGAAAGCGTATACCGTTTTTTCTTAACAATGAAAAGAATTTCTTTTCAAATCCGGTATTCTTTGCTTTTACAGCCGACATTATCTCACTCCTCTTTTCTGGAGTGAAAATGTCTTTGTTTTTACCCACTCGTCCTTTTCTAAGCTTGGTCATTATTGTATAGTATTAATATATGGAGCTTTGTCCATACTTTTAATGAAAACAAAAAAACTTAAAGTCATTGATTTATTCGCTGGAATCGGCGGTATGCGTATGGGATTCGAGCAAGCAGGGTTTGATATCGTATATTCGAATGATATTGATAAATATGCTTGCCAAACATATCGAGCAAATTTCGGTGAAATAGATGAGCGTGACATAAAACAAGTGTTACCCGAAGAACTTCCGGACTTTGATGTTTTGGCGGGAGGTTTTCCATGTCAGCCGTTTTCGATGATAGGAAAGCGAGACGGACTTGATGACCCAAGAGGACATCTTTTTTATGAAGTTGTCAGAATATTAAATACTAAAAAACCGAAGGCGTTTTTCTTAGAGAACGTAAAACATTTATTGAAGCATAATGGGGGTGAGACTTACTCTCTTATTAAGGCGAAGCTTGAAAATTCAGGAGATGGATATATTATCACTGAGAAAGTGTTGGACTCAAAAGATTTTGGTGTTCCACAACACAGAGAAAGGATTTATATTGTCGGCCTGCAAAAATCTTCTCAAGAATTTATTTTTCCAGGCAACACAGACGTTCTTACCGGAAAGAAAGTCAGAGACATTTTAGAAAAAAAAGTTGATGAGAAATATTATCTGTCAGAAACTTATTACAGAGGACTTTTGAAGCATAAAAAAAGACATTTTTCAAAAGGAAGCGGTTTCGGCTGTACAGTACTTAATCTTGATGAGGTTTCAAATACTATTGTCAGTGGGAACATGGGGAGAGAAAGAAATCTTATCAAAGATGTTCCCGTAAAGAAAAATCGTTGGGGAATAAGAAAACTGACAGAAAGAGAGTGTGCTCGACTACAAGGATTTCCGGATGATTTTATTATTCCCGTGTCAACAACTCAAGCGTATAAACAATTTGGAAATGCAGTGTCGGTTCCAGTCATTGAAGAAATTGCTGGAGTCTTAAAACAAGTTCTTACTGCGGGAGAAAATATCTCGCTATACCAAACGTCATATATTAAAGAAAATAGTACTATTGTTTCTTTATAAGTCACTTAACGGAAGTAATTTCCTTTTCTAGTTTCTTCAATGTATTTTTCACTTCCTTTTTTGAAACACTAGAAAGTAACCGGTAGCCGCCTATCTGATTTATTTTTCTCATAACAAATCGCACCTTAGCTTCTTTGCGTTGTTTAAACAATTCTGGGTTATCAATCACGAAACTTAAAACCCCGTGCAAAACATTGCGATTTCTTCCCTGCACGCCTTCAATGAGAGTTCGGCTGTAATCTTGCATTGAAAAAAGTTGCCTTGTGAGCATATAAGGGTCTTTCAGCTTTTCATCATGGGTGAGATAAGCGCTCCACCAAAGACGCGCTATATCGTTACGTGCAATTGTTTTTGGGCTAAGAGGATCTAAAAACCAATGCGTGAGAATATAATCTCCTTTTTTTTCTTCAGATACCGAACCTAGATTCGTTCTTTTTTTCATGTAATCCCAGAAGGTTGTGTGGGTTAGATACGCCCAAAATCTTTCATCGGACGCATCTTCGGGAGTTAGGTTTTGGTAAGCCTCGAATAGAATTTTTGCATTTTTATATTCTAAATCTGCATAACCGCGTAATTTTAATTTTGTCAGCGTGCCCGGCAAAGCAGGAGCTACGGGTTTATTGGGAGTTTTTGTTTCAGAAGACAGAAGATCAGCGTCTCCAAATATATAAGTTTTCTTAAAATATAAATCTGACCCTTTTTTGTTTCGGAGCTCATCTTTCATTTTACGAAGACGGGTACTACTGATAATATATTGTTTTATTTGTTCCATATTGCGTTATTATTCGCTAAATTCGCTAAGTCCAATAATTACTTTCTCAATATCGTTTATGGAGTTGGTAAGGGGATACTGAAATATCATTTGTGCTATTTTAGGAGATTCTTCTTGGTTCTGCGACAATTGGCGAAATTGACTGGAGCTCAATATTTCATGCAACCTTTTATACCATTTTCGATGTTCGTACATGTCTTTTCTTTCTCCGAATATTTCTGAAAGTACATATAACATTGCTGGATAAGCATACAGTGTGTAAAAAACTGCTTTCATCCTTTCGTTTTTCTTTATGTCGTGCATGACTTGAAAATCTTTCTTTGGTATTTTTATTAAAATCGGGTCAGAACCAAGTTCATATTTAACCTCCTTACCAGAATGTTTATCAAGGACAAAAAAGGCGCCTCCTACTTCGGGCATTTCCCATTCTTTAGGTACCTCAAACGTATCTCTCCCGCTATATCCTAAAATCTCTCCTTTGGAGAGATTAAAGTCCCTATTATCATAAATATCCTCTCTATACTCGTTTTTGTAGTTTTGAATATCTTTTACGGCTACCAAAAAACAATTTACTTCCGTTGTGTCTCTTAATTTTGCTGCCGGAATCAATATCTCCATTTTCTTGTCAAAAGAAGTAAAGGACTCTCTGTAGATTGTATATTTACATGAAATGTCTAATCCAAAGGCAACTTTTTTTTCTTCAATAAAGTTTTTCAGTACGTCGTTGGTTAGAATCATATCCGCTACAATCCGTACCTCATTTTTCTTAACATTGACCTTAACGTGCGTACTGAAATTTCCCTTGACATTGCCGTCGGGTCTTAAAATCGGATGTGGTAAAGAAAAATTATCTATTTTCATAACCTTTACATTTTAACGAATATTTCCCGGGTGCCTCAAAAATAAGTTGAATTTTTCTCTCGCCTTTGGAATTTAACCCTATGTCTTTAATAACCCCGCCTTTTACATTTAATGGATCTTTTGTATCCGAATATTCTGCTTTACTAATATCAATTTTGTCAGATTGATCGTCTGTTCCTATCAGGACTTCAAGTTTAGTAATTACTTTGTTTGAGTCGCCCTTCAAATAAATAAAGTGCTGAGTGTTACCGTTACTATCTTCGCTAGCAAAGGATTCAAATTTTAGATTTTTTATAGGAGAAACTTTCAATTCACCTTCCTCATCAACGATGCCCTTTCTTCTCTCGCCTGGGTCTGGGTTTGGAGGAGTTGGCCCATCGCCCCTTCCTTCTCCTCCGTATACCGCCTCTCCGCCCTCATCCTCGGTTCCCGAAACGGGTTGAGGTACAATCCTTAAATCTTTTGTTTTTGAAGTTGTAAAAAGTTCTTTGTAGTATTCCGCAGTTCTTATATCACCAGTTTCTTTTTTTAACTCTTCCTCGGTCTCTCCCTCTCCGTGCCCCTCTTCAGATTCCATGGTGATAAAATCCTCCAGTCCTTCCAGGCGCATATAACCCTGCTCATTACTCTCGTTTATTTTTTGTATTTGTGAATTAACAAATTTAGTTAATTCTTCATATGCTTTCTTGGCCTTTTCTTGTTTTTCAATGGTTTTGGCATTTTGCCACTTCCACTCGTTATGTTCCTGATTTTCCATTCCTCTAAGTAACTCATTGCCTTTTGGATTTTCACATATTAGTACCGCTGAAAAAGAATTCATGGTTGATTTTCTTTTCGCCGACACCATCATGCCTGGTTTTCGTATATAAGCTATGCGTTTCGGATAACCTTCTTTAACAAGTAAATAAAAATCTACGGGTCCAAGTATATTTAAATCTTTCCGTATTTTGTCGCCATTTTGGTAAGCATCATAAAGTGGAAGGGGGTTTGGTGTATCGGAATCAGACCAAGACGTATCCTCGTTAGCAAAATACCTCATCAGTAATTTTTCGAGATTAGACGAATCAAGGATGGTTTTTTTATTGACGTTTACAACTAATTTGTTTTGGTGAATTGGCAACCAAAAATATCTAAGAATGGCTTTAACCAGTTCTTCGCTCCAAGTATCGTCTCCAATAAAGTCTGGAATAAGAAAATCCGTTCCTTGTTCTGTTCTATCAAACACCTCGGGAAAGGCAGATTTTATATTTTTAGGAACCATTTCTTTTTCTAAGATAGCCTGCTGGTCGCCCACACCGTAGGTACCATTATTTTGTTTTCTTTCACCATCTAATTCAAAAGTTGAAATTATGCTCTTTCCAGCAAATCTATATCCGCTTTCGTTATATACGCTGGATATAAATAATGTTAGAAAAGCCGAAGAAACATAATAAGCGCCCTTGCCAAGCCCAAATGATCCGCCACTTCCAGATTCTTTATTACTAAACCCAACCGATTCGGCGAATCTAAACCAATTCTCATCCGTCATGCCGGAAGTATTGCGGTCGCTGATTCTAAGAAATTTTATCGGTTCATTGTCCTTGAGTTTTTTTGCTGCCTTCTTATAGTCATTTGCGGTGTCATGACTTCCTTTCTCATCAAGGTATTTTGCACAGGCACGAAAAACCTTTTCTAAATACTTAGCATCTGGTAAAAATCCCGCTTTGACAGTTTTAACTTCAAATTCTGCTTTTACTGGCTCGTCTGAATTCGGTACTTTTGCGTCCATAATGTTCTGTAAGGCCTCTCTCGCAATGTAATAGGATGGATTTCCTCGAAATTCTACCGTCGGTCCCGCATTGGGGCCACTTGCCATCCCACCGCCGAGGTTGCCGAAAATCCAACCTGGAGAAGTTGGTGTATCATTACGATGGCCGTTATTTTTTTTCGAAATTTCTTTGCTGGGCATAATCTTAGGTTTACAACTTGAATTTCTTACTGCTTTTTACTGGATAATGAAATTTTGTCTTCGCACTCTTTACAGCCCTATCTATTTCCGAGAAAATCTTGTTAACATCCTCTTCTAAGTACTCATAAACACCGCGATTCGCACAGTTACTAAGTACTTTTAGCCGTTTTAGCACAGTGTTAGTGCGTAGGG
>JADFMT010000039.1 GCA_022563755.1 Patescibacteria group bacterium
ATTCTTTTTATCAATCCCCCTGCTTTGAGAATCTTATAGGCGCGGTTTCCTTTTATATTAATGAGCGTGGCTATCGGCAAAGCTTCTGCAAAGAATTGCCCTTTATTTATCAAAAAGAATGCCTGGGTAGACTAGCAATCTAAGATGACTTTCAAGAATACACTATTTTTATATGCATCTATTTTTCTTCTTTTGGCAATAGTAGTTGGGTTTGTAATTTCTTCTTCATCAGACGCTATTGAGAAATTTGACCGCGAGGACAAAGGAATTGAATCTCTTAATACGCTACAAGAGCGCCAAAAATGGATAGGTCGTATTGATGCGGTTGGGACTGAGCGCGCATACGAAGAATTTAAAAAAATGTATGCTTCGGATCGCTTCAAAATACAGCATACGATGGCTCATGTTATGGGGGAATTGCTCTATGAAAAAAAAGGCATTGAGGGATTGACGACTTGTGATTCATCTTTTGCTTTTGGATGTTATCATAGCTTTTTTGGAAGGGCGATCAGCGAGGAGGGTATGGATGCAATACCTAAATTAGACAAAGCGTGTGTTAAAAAATATGGACCCGGTGGGACGGGTTGTCTTCATGGAATTGGTCACGGAATTATAGAATATCTTGGACATGATAAGCTAGTTACTGCCCTTGAGGCATGTCGTTTAACAACGCAAGTAAATCCCCTCTTTGGCTGTACGTCAGGTGTATTTATGGAACACAATATTCCGATTATTATTTCTGCTGAAAAAATACAAAGCAAAATACGAGAACCAAATAATGAAAATCCTTATGAACCCTGCAATACAATTGTTCCGAAAGAATTTCGAAAATCCTGCTATTTTGAAATTGGGCTGTGGTGGAAACATGTTCTTGATGCCGATTTCGAAAAATTAGGTATGCTTTGTAAAAAGATTCCGGAGGCAGAATACCGCGAATTATGTTACTTGGGAGTAGGAACAGTTGTAGCACCCACGAGCAATTTTGAAGCCGAAAAAGCTATCAGATTATGTGAAGAAATGCCGGATCCGCGCCCAATACTCCTTTGCAGGGCTGGAGCATCATGGGTTTTCTTTGCGGTCCCGGAGAAACGGTTTCTTGCACAAACTGTATGCAAAAACCCAGAACAATCAGACGAGCTCTATTGTCTCTTAAAATCAGATTTATTTAACGGCAAGGACAATGATTAAACGAATCATCACAGGAAATCCTGCATCTTTTATCGTAGTTATAGCGACCGTCATTGCTTTCCTAACAGGGATATCTTTTTGGTCGTTCTCCAGATATTGGCAAACCCCTGATACGCTAAGTGGTTTTTCCAATATTCTTGAAAATAGCGGCATCCCGCATAAAGGATATGGTGGGGCTGCGTGGATCGACTACGATAACGATGGATTTTTAGATCTTTTCTCAAACGCGAAACTTTATCGCAATAACCACAATGATACTTTTACGGACGTAACCAAACATGCTGGCTTAGATAAAAGTGGCTATGTGATTGCCGCTGCTTTCGGGGATTATGATAACGATGGCTGCCTTGATCTTTATCTTTCCAGGAATGGTAAAGTAGCTTCGTTGGATGCCCCGGGAGCCTCCGATCTTCTCTACCACAATAACTGCAATGGTACATTCAGCGAAGTAAGTCAGCATGCGGGTATAAAAGATTTATTCCATGGTCATGGAGTCGCGTGGGCAGACTATAATAATGACGGATACCTCGATATATATGTTTCAAACTGGTATGTTGCAGCTCAAAATGCAAATACTGCCGATGCAGCAATAAAAGCCTATAGATTCGAACCAAATATTCTTTATAGAAACAACGGCGATGGTACATTTACGAATATCACAAAAGAAGCGGGGGTTATAGGGAATGCTCAATGTGACAAACTCAAGGAGATTGCGGATAGGATTACTCGAAAAATGATGGATGTTAATTTAAGATTTCCGTATCAGCCGATCTGGTTTGATTATAATAATGACGGAAGAATGGATTTGTTTGTCGCTACGGACAATCTCGTAAGTCCTCTTTATAGAAACAATGGCGATGGAACATTTAATGATGTCACTGAAGAAGCCGGCCTTTGTAAGCTGGGTACAGGAATGGGCGTAACCGTGGGTGACTACGATAATAATGGATACTTAGATATTTATGTTACCAATCACGGTAAAAATTATCTTTGGCAGAATAAGGGCGATGGTACATTCTTAGAGGTTGCCGAGAAAGTCGGGGTAGCAGATCGTGGTATGGGATGGGGAACGGCATTCTTTGATTATGACAACGATGGTGATCTTGATCTCTACGTTGTAAATGGAACCCAAAATCCCGCGCAATTCAATAAACCGGGCGTCAAACAAAACGATCTAGATGAACTATTCCAAAATAACGGTGATGGAACATTTACTAAAATAACGAATGAGGCAGGTATATACGGAAACCAACCAAAAGCAGCGGCTGCTTTTGCAGATTACAATAATGACGGTTTTATCGATATCTTTGTCCGGGGCCGAAGAAACAACGACGAGGGTCGCCTCTATCAAAATAAGAAAAATCGTAATAACTGGTTGACACTTCAGCTCATTGGTACAAAGAGCAATAGAGATGGAGTTGGTGCTCGAATTATTATAAAGTCTGGAGCTACCTCTCAAATAAGAGAGGTAACGAGCGGCGATTCGTATCTTGCACAAAATGGTTTGTGGCAAACTTTTGGATTGGGATCTACATCTATAGTTGATACTGTTGAAATTATATGGCCGAGTGGAATAAAACAAAAGCTGCATAATATTAAAGTAAATCAGAAGATGGTGATAACTGAGAAAGAATAATAAATTTATAGCCAATGTTTAGAAAAATTCTCAGAAAAAATCGTATTATAGCCATCTTTATACCAACGGCTCTGGTAGGAATCGGCATGTTCATTCTTCCCAATGTTTCTGGATTTATAAACTTTGCCGCTCTTAAAAGCGATGGGTCTCTTGAGGCTTATGCAGATCAGATTATTGCCGAATGTTCAGGGCGCTCGTATCGTCCCCTTTGTTATGATGAAAAAATACCCGAACTTACTGATGTCATTTCAATGGAAGACGCATTTAAAGTTACATGGTTCGTTCAAGAAAGAGATCCGAGTTATCGATATTGTCATGTATTAGGTCATGAGCTTTCGGCACGAGAAGTTCAAAAAAATCCAGCAGACTGGAAAAATGTTGTTACGCGTTGTCCGAGCGGTATGTGTTCAAATGGATGTCTTCATGGTGGATTTCAAGAGCGTTTCCGTGTAGAATTTTTTACTGAGGAAGAAATACAGAAAATTAAACCCGAGCTAGCGGACCTTTGTGAAGCGCGTGGGAATTGGTCTCCAACAGGTCTTGAGCAAGCTTCTTGCTACCATGCTTTAGGGCATCTTGTTATGTATATTACGAATGCGGATTTAAAAACATCGACAACTTTTTGCGAAGAAATTGCGGTCAAGTCAGATGGCCGCGACTATTCTCAAGTTTGTTTTGACGGTGCTTTTATGCAGATTTTTCAGCCGTTAGAACCTGAAGATTTTGCGCTCATCGAGGGAAAACAGCCAGCTAAAGAAGAAGTGCCGTCATTTTGCGGGAGATTTAATGGAAAAAAGAAAGCATCGTGCCTTAGCGAAAGTTGGCCGCTTTTTTGGAATGAACTACAAAAACCAGATGGCTTGGTAAAATTTTGTTCAATGACTGAAGAAAAAGAACGATCTCGATGCTATAATGCGCTTTTCTATGTGCTCACCGTACAATTTAATCTTGATGAGAAAAAAATTACTGCTTACTGTAGTGATATACATGATTCCATACAAGGCCGATGCTTTGCGAATGCTGCTACCCGCATGATTGAAACAGACTACCGAAACTTAAAAAAATCAATACAATTTTGTACTATTGCTAGATCATTTGGAAAAGATGATGAATGCTTCAATGAACTCGTAAAGCATTCGACATTCACCTTTCGCGCGGGTTCAAAAGAATTTTTCGAACTTTGCAATAACCTTCCACAGCCATGGAATAAAAAATGTTTAGAGAGAAATTAATTATACATAAAAGGCGGTTCGTAAATTATATTGTCCTCCTTTTGATATTTATTATCTTTGTGGGCAGTTTCGTACTACTCTCAAAATCAGAAAAAAAATATATTGTTGAGCTTCGTGATAATGGGTTTTACCCTAGCGAACTTTTAGTTAAAACGGGGGATACCGTGACCTTTATTACAAAGCGAGGGAAAGAATTTTGGCCCGCAAGTAATCCACATCCAATCCATGACTATTTATCAGCCTTTGATCCGGGGCGTCCCGTCCCTCCGGGTAAGGAATGGAGTTATACATTTCAAGCACCGGGTACATGGCGTTATCATGATCACCTTGAGGTATCGTCTCGGGGTGAGATAACCGTTTTGAATGTGGATAGTAATCTCGAGGATGCAGCCGCGGTGGTTCCCGGAAAATATTGCGAGGGAAAATGTTTTGATGAGCTTATACGGACAACCGTTAAAAATAAAGGGATTGATGCTGCGTGGAAGCTTTTTGGTAACGCGTATGCGGCTGGAGAACTTCCAAGAAGCTGTCATTGGACCGCTCATCAAATCGGCGAGGAGGCGTACGAACTTTTTAGAG
>JADFMT010000040.1 GCA_022563755.1 Patescibacteria group bacterium
CCGCATGAAGTAGCGGTTACTCCTGATGGCAGCCGCATCTATGTTACTGATCGAGCTACTCCCATAGTTTCGGTTATAGATACAGCGACCAATAGAATAGTTAAAACTATAGCAGTTGGAATTGGACCCGGCGGGATCGCCATCACCCCGGACGGAAGGCATGTTTATGTGACGAATAGAATGGCAAATACAGTTTCGGTTATTAATACGGCAGCTAATGACGTGATTGCAACTATATTTATCGGATCCGGAAACAGCCCTACGGGTGTGGCAATCACTCCAGACGGGGAACGCATCTATGTAACGAATAGTGGTTCCGCCTCAGTTTCGGTGATCGATAGGATAACGAATACCATCATTGATACTGTAATGGTGGGAAGAGGAGCTTCGGGAATTGCTATCACGCCACTTGCTATTAAAGAAAAACCAACAGCATTCGATGTTTTTGATATTGAACGAGCAAGAGTAAAGTTAAATCAAAGGGCCGCTCGGGATCGCTTTAGGATAAGGGGAAATTTTGTTTTGAGTGATACGAGTGATGGAATAGATGTGTTGAATGAAAACATAATGGTGAAATTTGGTACATTTAGTGAAACCATTCCGGCCGGCTCCTTTATTCGTGATGATGACGACGATGGTTTCCAGTTTAATGGCGCGAAAGGAGGTATTACACAAATTAAAATCCGCGATGATGGAGAATTTAGAGTCAGAGCAAAGGGCTTGGATTTGGAAAACATTGATTTAAGTAAACCTATATCTTTCTCATTACAAATCGGGAACGACATCGGCAAGACAGAAATACTATTTAACGAGGACGGTCGCTTCCGACAAGAAGAATAAAAAAAGCAAAAAGTTTTTCGCCAATATCTTTTATTCTCAGTCTTTTTCACAAAACTACGCTATAGCGTAGTTTTGTGAAAGTTGGGCAAAAACAGAGTTTTCCCTAGATGGAGCGCTAAAATAATTATGATGGTATAAAGTCTTTGTATATAATGTAAGAAGCATGAAAAAATTTATTATTTATTCCGTGTTATCGTTTCTGGTTTTTGGTGGCGTTGTGTTCGCGGCCCATCCAAGCGATGAACAGGTTCGTCTACCCAACGCCGGAATCACTCCGGGGAGTCCCTTTTTCTTCTTGGATCGGTTTGTAGAGACGCTGCAAGAATTTTTCGTTAGAAATCCCGAAGGCAGGGCAAGACTGCAGATTACATTTGCAGCCGAGCGCGTTGCTGAGATTCGTATCATCTTTGATCGACGTGGCATTGATGCCGAAGGGGTTAAAGTTGCCCAAGTGCTTTTAGAAAATCATCTTGCAAATGCTGCTGCGATTGTGCAGGAACAAAAAACAGCGGGAGAAGCAGTTGGAGATTTGGCAGCCGATTTAAGTGATACTCTTTTTGCATCCCGCATGGAGCTTAAAAAAGGATTTCGTAAGGAGCGCCGTGATTTGGAAAATCAGGAAGATCAAATTAAGATTCAACTTCGCGTTGCGCTTCGTGCAGATAATCAAGAAGACGCAGTAACTCTTCGTAAACAATTGCAGGATGTAAGAGCAGAGAAAGAACGATTGGAAGCGAAAGAGGAGGAACTCGAAGATAAACTTGAGGCGGAGGAGGAACGATTTGAAGATGAGTTGGAAGATAGGACCGAGGCCCAAAGAAAAATCCGAAAAGCCGAGCGAGAAAAAGAAGAGATTGTCCGTGAAGCAGAAGAGGAAGGAATTGCACTTCCCGCCGGAGTCTTTGGACAATTCGACAATTTGCTTGATGAAGCAAAGTCTGCGTTTGATGCCGGAAACTTTAGAGAAGCCGAACGGCTTGCACGGCTTGCAAAAGATAGTTTGGACGATGTAGAGGATATTATGGATGATTTAGAAGATGCATTGGATGACAAAGAAGATGCCGAGGAAGCGATTCAGGAGGCTGAAGAAGAACTGGAGGAAGTAAGGGCCGAGGCGGCAGATGACGATGTAGAAATTTCTGTCACTACTTTGGTAGAATTCAATCGTTTGCTTCAAGCAGCAAAAGCCGCATTTGCGGCAGAGAACTTTAAGCGAGCAGAAGAATTGGCCGAGCGCGCAGAAGATGCGCTTGATGAGGTTAAGGATTAAACTCCCTTTATTCTATGCCAAATCTCGAGATCCGAAATTTTAACGTTTACTAAGGTTTAGTAATGATATTTTTACCAGGTCAAAAAGTACAACCTAGGAGGTTGTACTTTTTTGGAACCAGCAACCTTCTAGGTTGCTGGTTTGGGTGTGGAATCGGTTTGTGAAATTTTGGCAGTTTTCCACAGATTGGGTGGAAATGAGAGGTCAGAACTCAAATTACTATATATAATGTAGTTACGTTATGATTTTATGTTTCAACAACAGAAGAAGTATTTTATTAGCAATCGGGATTGCATTTATTTTTATATTTTCGGCTCCATTCATTCATGCACAAAGCATTGATGTGCTTTTGATACAAATTCAGGAAATGCAGAAGCAAGTTTTGGAATTGCAAAATCAGTTGATTCAATTACAGGTACAGCCAACCGTATTCGTTTTTAACAATGATTTAAAAACTGGTGCACAAAACGAGGATGTAAAAAAACTTCAGGAAGTTTTAACCAGTGAAGGAATTTATGCAGGACCGATTACTGGATATTTTGGACCTCTAACAAAAGCCGCGGTTATTAAGTTTCAAGAAAAGTATGCAGATGAAATTTTAAAACCATTAAACCTTACTAAAGGTACTGGATTTTTCGGCCTATCAACAAGAAAAAAGCTAAATAAAATTTTTGCGGTCCCGGCTCCAGAAATTAAAATAGATTTTACAGATGGCAAAACCAAAGAGATAACCGTAGCGCAGGGTTCACCGGTAACACTTGTTTGGAATATTCGAGGTATTAACCTAGCAGATCCCACGCCATGCGAGGCAGCAGTCGATGAAGTAGCAATTGACGGAACAATGACTGCTCTCACTGACTATTATTATTCGTGGATCGGCCCACAACCGGCATCAGGCTCTCAAGAAGTTCTTGCTTACAGCACCGGCCAGGCGAGAATATTTAAACTTACCTGCAGCACCACTACAGGAATAAAAACTAGCTCGGTTTCGGTGAAAGTTATCGAAGGAGAGTCAGAAGACAAAATGATAATTACTATGCTTGCAAATGGGATAAGCGGGGCAAGTGTGGCTAAAACTTCTGTTACTGGGCTTGAAAAAGTTGATCTTTCATGGACAACCGTAGGAGATGCCTATCCTACGGTTTGCACGCTCTCTGATATTGGTAATAAAATTATTGCAAAAAACCTTTTGTCTTTAGGTTCTTATTCAATACAGAATCCTCAAATTGGCCAGCGCTATTATATTAATTGCATCGATGGCGACGGAGAATATGCATTTGATGGTGTAGAGTTGATCGAGTAATTACACTATGAAAGAAAAATTTTACAACTATTATTTATATCTGACGGTATTCATAACCGGTGCTACGGTTCTGATGCTTGAAATATTGGGTACCAGAATCATCGCTCCTTATTTCGGAAGTTCTTTATATGTTTGGAGTTCTCTTATTTCTGTCACCATTCTTTCTCTTGCCATAGGTTATTTTCTTGGTGGATGGGTTGCCGACAAAAAACCAGAATTTAAGCTTTTGTATTTATTCATTTTTTTAATTGGGTTCGTGCTTTTAATAATTCCGAGAGTGGATTCAACAGTTTTGATTTTTGCAAGTTCTTATGGAGTAAGATTAGGATCTCTGGTTGCAACATCCATTCTTTTTGTAATACCGATGGTGCTACTGGGTGCGGTCTCTCCTTATGCTATAAAATTAAGTGCGAATCGCCTGCAAAATATTGGGATGACGGCTGGAGGGATTTACGCTGTCGCAACATTGGGAAGTTTTGTGGGAGCGATTCTGACAGGATTTTTCCTTATTCCATACATAGGGATTGAGGCAATTATTACCTCCTTTGCCGTTCTACTTTTTATAATAGCAAGCATTTGGTTTTTAATAAGCAGGAAATTTATATTTTTACTCATTCTTCTTCCTGTAGTATTTTTTCCATCCATTCCATCCTCTTATATCGCTACTTCACAAACAGAAATGGATGGAAAAGTCATATACAAAACTCAGTCCATGTTAGGGGAGATAAAAGTTATTGATAAAAGGATACACCGGGTCCTTCTTATTGATGGCTCAACTCAGGCCTGGGTTGAGCGGGGCGAGATTATGAATACCTCAAGTTCTTTTGCCCAAAAAGTTCCGTTTATCTATTTCATTAATCCAGAGATAAAAGATGTTCTGGTGCTCGGTTTAGGGTCTGGTATTTTGTCGCGGGATCTTGAAGACAAATTTGGGCTCCGTGTTGACACGGTAGATATCGATGAAAATGTTTTATATGTTGCGCGAGAATTTTTTGGGTTTGAGGGTTCTATTTACATTGAGGACGCCCGTACGTTTATTAGAAACACCGAGAAAAAATATGATGCAGTAATATTTGATATCGCACGAGGAGACGGTTATTCCGTACACAATTTTACCTGGGAAGCATTTCGTGAAGT
>JADFMT010000019.1 GCA_022563755.1 Patescibacteria group bacterium
CACAACACCGTCTTTGCTACAAGAGTATGCTGATCGTATTTTAGTAAAATGTGCTCCTGCTCCGTCACATCGGCAATGTTACGATGAAGAAATACCAAAGCTAATGGATTTTATTTCCATGGAGGATGCTTTCAAGGTAACAAAGCTTATTCAAAACAATGACGATACCTATTGGTTCTGCCATGTCCTGGCGCATAGTTTGAGCGGTAAAGAGGTTGCCAAGGATCCGGTCAACTGGAAAGAGGTTGTAACGCGTTGTCCTAGGGGTATGTGCTCAAATGGTTGTATCCATGGGGCACTCCAAAAACACTTTAGCTCGGCCTCAGTAAATAACATCCAGTTGCAAGAATTGATGCCAGACTTACAAACTATCTGCGAGAAAAGACAAAAATGGAACCCGACTCCTAAAGAACAAACGACCTGTTACCATGAACTGGGACACTTTTCGTTATATCTCACAAATGTTGATATCAATAAATCTGTTGAGATTTGTAACATTGTCGGATTAAAAAAAGATGGCAGAAACTATCTTCAGACTTGTTATGAAGGAATATTTATGCAGATATTTTTCCCCTGGGAGCCAGAGGACCTTGCTTTAATATATGATATCATTCCGCGAAAAGAAAAATTAACGGTCTGCGAAAAATATACGAGCAACGCAAAAAAGAGATCTTGCTGGAGAATAGGTTGGCAAGACAAAGAAACCGCATTATGCAATCGTTTTACGGGAGATATTCGAAAGGCTTGTCTTCGGCAAACTTGGATAATTAATCAGGATAAGATAAAAACTGCCGAGGGTATCATAAAATTTTGTTCTTATTCAGAAGAGCCGGCAGAAAAGAGAAAATGCTACAATAAGCTGTACTATGCAGTGATGTCTATATTCGATTTTGATGAGGAGCGCATGAAAAAAATCTGCATAAGTATGCCTCAAGAAATAAGAGGCCAGTGTTTTGCTAATACTGCCTCCCGAATGGTTGAAACTGATAAACGACTTATTGAAAGGGCAATCGACATATGTACCTTTGCTGCAACATTCGGGGTCGAAAAAGAGTGCTACGATGAACTTTTATTCTACGCGGCCTTTGTATTTCACCCCGACTCTGAAGAATTCTTAAAACTCTGCAAGGGGTTACCCGATCCTTGGAGTAAGAAATGCTTAAAGCAAGGTCCTCAGCACGGACAAAGCATAGAATTATAATAAATTAAGGAATCGCATTAAATCACGCCTTGTGGTCATGCTTAAAAAACCAATAGTATATATCATCTTTCTCATAACAATCCTTATTGGGGGTGGTTTGCTCTACGGGGTCAATCAATTACTGCGGGGATCAGGAAAAGAATATATAGTTGAATTGCGTAAAGATGGGTTTTATCCGGGTGAACTTATTATCAGAACCGGAGATACGGTTACCTTTACGAGCTCAAGACCAGAAGCTTTTTGGCCAGCTAGTGATCCACACCCAATCCATGACTATTTATCAGCCCTTGATCCGGGGCGTCCCGTCCCTCCGGACAACGAATGGAGTTATACATTTCAAGCACCGGGTACATGGCGTTATCATGATCACCTTGAGGTATCGTCTCGGGGCGAGATAACCGTTTTGAATGTGGATAGTAATCTCGAGGATACAGCCGCGGTGGTTCCCGGAAAATATTGCGAAGGAAAATGCTTCGATGAACTTATAAAACACATTGTAAAGAAAGAAGGCATTGAGGCAGCCTATGCATTCTTTACCAAGAAATTTGCTTCTGGGAAACTTCCTGCGGCATGTCATTGGACAGCGCATCAAATTGGTGAAGCAGCCTACGAAATTTTCAGAGAGGGAGAAACTTTTCCCATAACCTATGCTACTTCTTATTGTGCCTATGGATTTTATCATGGTTTCCTCGAAAGCTTATTAAGAGAAAATCCAGATGTAGATTACGCATTATCCTTTTGCGAGCGCGTTGAAGAACAACTTGGCGAACGAGGACTTTGGAATTGTTATCACGGCATTGGGCATGGTTTTACAGAGGATCCTCCAGACCCGCTCGTATGGGGAGATTTTGAGGCTATGATTAAACCCGGAATTGAAATGTGTGAATTTCTTTTTGGGGATTCTTTTCGTGATCTTAGCCTTTGCCTAACAGGTGTATTCACAGTACCCGCAGGTTTTGCGCTGGAGGGAAAATATGGCTTGTCGCTTGATTTAGAGGATCCGTTTACTTATTGTCAAAGTCAGCCCTATCGTTACCACAAAGCTTGCTATGGAGAATTTGCTCCAAAACTTGCTAATATTATTGATTCAGACTTTTCTCGTTTACCTAAATATATAGAAAAAATTAAAGACGAGAAAACACGCCGCTTGGTATTATGGGTGGTTCCTTCAGTAATGATGGAGCGGGATATCATGAATAATGATCATAGTTCGTATATTTATGGCTGTCGAGAAAATTTTACAGGACGTCTACGCAACATTTGTTTTGGGGGAGCTATTTTAGGATTTTTCCCCCACGGTGAACCAGAACGACAATATGTGAAATTGTTAAGGTTTTGCGCATCCGGGGCATGGTCCTCTGACGAACAAGAGCTTTGTTATGCCGAAGCATTGCGTCAAATGAGACAGCGTTATACCCACGAAAAAATGAATAAAATTTGTGAGCTGGTTCCTTCGACATATCAACGCCACTGCTTAAAACAACATTTCGAGGCGATATATAATGATCCTTCTTTTGATGAGATATCTATTCAATAAAAATTGATTATGGTTGCATGTCTTATAAATTGCTGAAAAAAATTATTATATTTTTTCTTATTTTATATTTTTTGATAGGCCTCTTTGCCCGCTATGCAAAAAATGAAAATGAAATGGAGGATATATATCCATTTTTTTCTTGGTTTTTATTTAACAAGGTCCCTCAACCTCAGGTTTATGAGGAGTAAAATTCATCATTTAATAAATTTTCTGAACCAATATACCCGTTTTCCAGTAATAGAAAAGCGATTTGAGGAAGATCATTCTTTTAGGAACGCGAAGGCGGTGGTGCCGTTTTTTTATTATTTCATTTTTTTTATTGCCGTTCTGAAATTGTTAGAATTGAGACATTTTCCTCTCCGTGGAAATTTTACTCCGCGTTGGCCCATATTTTGGGCGAATTATGTTGATCTCCAAATTGTATTAACGATTGTATTGGTTTTTTTTGCATTTGCCTCACTCGTCGCTGCATTTTTCTATTATCGTCGCGCTGGCAGGGTTATTGCTTTTCTTGGAATTTTCCAGTACCACGCTCTTCTTAGTTCTTTTGGAAGCCCCCACCACCAAATGGATCTCTGGCTCTGGGTTGCTTTTCTTCTTATTTTCTTACCGAATATATGGAATGAAAAAAATAAATCTCTTGAAGAGCAAAAAAAGTTCTCTCTTGTCTTTTGGAGTGCTCAGGCATTTGTACTACTCACCTATTCAATGTCAGGTATCGGCAAGATACTTGGTGCAATAACGCAGTATTTCAACGGAGAAGTGCATATATTCGCATTGAATGCAGCAGCTCTTCATGTCACGTCTCAGCTTAACGCGATGCAATCAACAACCTTACTTGGACCACTCATTACAAAATATCCGTTATTTGGTTGGTTCCCTCTGGTCGCTATTATTTATTTACAATTTTTTGCTTTTTTGATTGCATTTCGACCATCATTACATCGGATATGGGCATTAGGTCTTGTGTTTTTTCATGTTGGGACGTTTCTTGCAATGGACGCTGAATTCTTTCATGCTATACCCCTCTTATTAATTCTTTTTTTTAATTCTCCCTTTGGAAGACTAAATCCATCGTGGCGGCAAATAGCTTTAGATTTACCTATCTTCGGATGGATATTCGCATCTATTTTTAAGCGATCTAAAAAAAATTATCTGTTCGAGATAAAAGATGTCATATAATACCCTTAAAGTATTTCTTATTTCTATTTTTCTTTTCTATTTTTTTGGAGGAGTTTTTACTTCCAATAAATTAAACGGCGAAGTATATCCATTTTATCATTGGTTTGTATTTAGAGATGTGCCATCTAAAATTCAAGCAGGATACGCAATAAGAATTCTTGAATATGAAGGCAAGCCATTGAACCCGCCTATCTTTTTAAAGAATGCCTACGGCTTATATGTTAATACAAATATGGCGTCGCCCCAGTACAGTTATATAGTTCGAGTTTTGGGAGAAAATATTGTGCGTAAGCAACAAGAAGAAATAAAACGTCATCGCGAAATTTTGGAAAGGAGTTTTTTATCTCAATCTGTTACTTATGAGGTAGTAAAAATAGAATTTGATACTCTTGATCGATGGGGAACAGAAGAATGGATTAAAATGGAAAGGATTATCATTTTTAATACCCGGGATAAAGTTTTATGAGATGGAATTCATTTTTAAGCAAGCGGTTTGGGGACATCTTTACATCTCTATCAATTGAATCTTTTGCCCAAGAATATAAACCTTTTGAAAAAGCAAAAAATATTGTTCGATATCTCTATTATTTTTTAGCATTTCAATCTCTGGCTATGTTGAAAGGGCTTGAGAGAAATTTCCCAAATGAAGAAAACTTTTCTCCTATATGGTCAATTGCGTGGGCAGATTTTTTAAATTTTAATGATACCGTTAATATTGTTCGATTCTTCTTTCTTGTAAGCGCTTTTATTGGTGCATTTTTCTATCGACACCGCATTGGCCGCATTATTGTTTTTTTGGGCATATTTCAATTACACGCATTTCTTAGTTCGTTTGTATCGCCTGATCATAATTGGTATCCATGGTTGTATGTTTCTTTTTTGTTGATTTTTCTACCCGATACTCGACAGAAGGAGAAACCCCTCTTTAAAGAACGTAAAAAGTTTTTATTGGTCTTTTTGTCTCTTCAGGCTGCAATATTCTTTATTTACACAATGGCTGGTGTCAGTAAAGTATACAACGCAATTAATCAATTTTTAGCAGGAGAAGTTCATGCATTCGCACGCGAAGCATTTGCCCTTCATATTGCCCACTGGCTTTCTGCCACTGATTCAACAAGTTTATTGGGCCCTTTTATCATTCAGCATCCATGGATTGGGTGGCCCTTTTTTATCGGTAGTATTTATTTGCAGTTTTTTGCACTATGGATTATTTTCAAACCATCTCTTCATAAACTTTGGGCGTTTGGATTAATCCTTATCCATATAGGAACTTATGTAACAATGGATATACTTTTTTTGTCGTCATCAATATTTTTGCTATTTTTATTTTTCGACTCCCCGTTTAGAAAACCGAATATAACGTGGCGAGAAATAACTCTAGATTTACCCCTCTTCGGATGGGCGTTTCGGTATTTATATAAAAAACTTTAGAATGTATCACATAATGTTTAAAAAATCATTAATCTATCCCATTATCTTCGCAGCAGTTCTTATCGGCGGCGTTTCGACCTACTTAAGCTACCGGCCAGTTGGGGATATGGATATAAGATCTAAAATCACCGCAAGTCTAGGGCCAGCCGGAGAATATATAATCGAGCTTGGTGATGATGGTTTTTACCCCCAAGAAATCACTATACGCAGAGGAGATGTGGTATCGTTTGTCGCTACCAGAGACGGTTATTTTTGGCCGGCTTCAAACTTTCACCCCATTCACACTATCTATCCCGAATTTGATCCCAAAGAACCAATTGAACCGAGCGGAAAATGGAATTTTCGATTTAATAAAATTGGCGAATGGGGGTATCACGACCATCTCGCCCCTTATTTTACCGGAAAAATTATCGTAACCGAAACCGATAGCAGCATATCTATAAGCCGAGATGCTAATTGTAAAGATAAGCAGAATTCTAAAGAGTGTTGGCAGGAACAATTAATCTCGATCCTATATACAGAAGGAGTTGGTGCTACATTCGATCTCCTAGGAAAACTTTATAAGCAGGAAACCAAATTCCCAATCTCCTGCCACAGCCTCGCTCATAATATCGGAATTGCAGCATATAAACTGTATCTAGATGATAAAGATTCGGTTCTTGCGCCGAAAGCTGCCTATTGTGCAAATGGTTTTTACCACGGTTTTATGGAGGGACTACTGACTGCAACACGAAACCTTAAAGAAGCTAAAGAATTCTGTGCGCGGGTAGATGAAAAACTTACCTCTCGGGCACCCGATGCAGCGCTTCAGTGCTATCACGGTATTGGCCACGGGGCAATGGACTTAGTGTTAATTGACGGCCTGGTCACGAACAATGAACGTTCGCTTATCGCTCCTGCTCTTGAGTTTTGTGAAAAAGCATCTGAGGACGCAAAACAACTTTATCGCTGTACTTCTGGCGTATTTAACGGATTAGCGAATTTTTATACTAGAAAAGAGTTCGGATTAACGGTTCGTAAAGATGATCCGTTTTGGATCTGTCACGAGCAACCGGAAAAATATAAAGAAAGCTGTTATGGAAATATGAACTCCGCTATTTTCTGGCTTGCGGATAGGGATTTTTCTAAATCTGCACGATTTGTTGAAAACCTTATAGAGGATAAATATGCGATTCCAGCGATACAGTATTTAGCGGGATCGGCTACCATCACCCTTGCTAAAAGCAATCCTGAAGGAGCGGTACGAGCTTGTCGCGCTCTTCAATTGCGTCTGTATCTACCTTGCATTCGAGGTTTTAGTCACGGTTTTCTGGAACACGGGACTCCGGGATTTGAATATAAAGATGCGCTAGATTTCTGTCGCTCAAAATCTATGTTGATTCAAGAACGAGAAACATGTTTTACTTATGTTCTGTCTAATCTTAACGGTTGGTATTCAAAAAATAAAGCAAAAGAGATATGCAATGCGATCGAGAAAAAATATAAACAATACTGTAATTAATTTTTATGTTGGAAACTATCAAACAGATTTTAATACTTGCCTTTAAGTCGCGGAAGATTTGGATTATTCCTATTTTGCTGTTCCTTATCATCGTTGCGCTCTTAATTATAGGAGCGCAAATTTCTCCGATTCCTATTTTTATATATCCTCTTCTATGAAAAAATTTGTTCGGTTTTTGAACAATATTTTTATTTTTTTATTGATGTTATTTTTCTATTTCGTGATTTTTGCCCCTTCATCGTTTTTTCTAAAAATATCGCAGAATATTCGATTTCGCAATAAGCAAAATTCGTATTGGCAAAAAAATAATAAATTTAAATTAAAGAAAGGGTATTTTGAATCTCCCTACTAATTATGTACATTTTAGGAGTTTCTGCATTTTATCATGATAGCGCCAGCGTTCTTATAAAAAATGGCTGCATTGTATACGCTATTGAAGAGGAGCGTTTTACAAGAAAGAAACATGATAATAGATTCCCCTTTCGCGCAATTAATTTCTGTATAAAAAGCGAGGGGATTTCAATCAATGATGTAGATTATATTGCATATTATGAAAAACCACTTTTAAAATTCGAAAGGATACTCAAGATGTTCGTAGAAACCTATCCACTTTCATTTAAACCCTTTTTAAAGAGTATACCTGAATGGCTTACGCACAAGATAAAAGTAGATCATTATTTTAGAAAGGCATTGAACTATAAAGGAAAAATTTTTTTTATCCCTCATCACCTTTCTCACGCCGCTGCCTCTTTTTATCCATCCTCTTTTAAAGATGCAGCAATCCTTACGATTGATGGCGTGGGCGAATATCAAACAACGGGTTTATGGATTGGAAATTCTAATAAAATTATTCCATTGAAATCCATTAGCTTCCCTCATTCTTTGGGGCTTCTTTATTCAACGTTTACATCATTTCTGGGCTTTAGAGTTAATGATTCTGAGTATAAAGTTATGGGGCTTGCTGCTTATGGAAAACCTACCTATAGCGAGAATATTTATAAGATTTTGAGCATAAAAGATGATGGAAGCTTTGAATTGAATATGAAATATTTTTCATTTCGAGAGAGTTCCCAAATGTGGAACAAAAAATTTGAAAAACTTTTTGGAAAACCAAGATCATGGAATCAGCCAATAACTGAAAGAGATAAAAATCTTGCATCTAGCATCCAAGAAGTAATTGAGAATATCTATTTTAAAATACTCAACCATCTCCATCAAATAACCAAGTGTACTAATGTATGCATAAGCGGAGGCGTAGCTTTAAACGCTGCAGCAAATAGAGGGATATACCAGAAAAGTCCTTTTAAAAATGCTTATATTTTGGGAGCCGCTGGTGATAGCGGAGCAGCTGCAGGAGCTGCCCTTTTTACACAACATCATATTTTAGACAATAAAACCCGACATTATCTCGATCATTTATATCTTGGTTCTTCTTACGATAACCGGGAAATTGAATCGACTTTAAAAAGACACAATGTAAACTATAAAAAGTTTGGGGATGAAGATAAGCTAATCGAGCATGCCGCATTGCTTTTATCACAAAATAAAGTGGTTGGTTGGTTTCAAAACAGAATGGAATTTGGTCCAAGGGCATTAGGATCCAGATCAATTTTAGCAAATCCAAAACAAATTTTTATGAAAGAGAAGGTTAATAAAATAAAGATGCGCGAACAATTTAGGCCATTTGCTGGTTCTATCTTGCAAGAAAAAGTGCATGAATATTTTGATGTGCCAGAAAAGAATCATATTTCCCCGTTCATGACTTTTTGCTTTAAAGCAAAAACAAAAGGCATAGAAGAATTAGCTGCAATAATTCACAAAGATAATACGTGCAGAATACAAACAGTAAATCAACGTAATAGCCTATATTACAAACTCATTAAGAAATTTTATGAAATTACTGGCACTCCTTGTATTTTAAATACAAGCTTTAATTTAAAAGACGAGCCAATTGTTGAAAATCCCAAACAGGCAATTGAAGATTTTTTAAAGACAGAAATGGATTATATGATAATAGGTGATTTCTTAATTTCAAAATCTAACTACAAGGAATAATAGCGCGCTCTGTAATATAATTGAAAAGGTCATTAGCAAAAATCTGATGCCCTATTTTATTCGGATGACCATCGCCTTGTATAATTTCATTACTCTGTAAATTTCTTGTTTTCATATATATATAAGTATGCTCGCGTGATTCTATGAATTCTTCTAATGCCCTTCTCTCATCCGGCAATATATTATATAAAAATAATAATAATTTATCCTTATAATAATCGTTAAATCGATTTAATGCTGATATTTCATATTGAATCATTTTTTCTTTTCCTAGCCTATTAAGCATTTCTTCAAATGCTTTTTCCACAACAGAATGAGTAGGGTTAACTACTTTACCGTTTTCAAAATAAGATTTATCGATCGGTTTTGCGTTGATTAGTGGATGTATTAATTCTTGAGGAAAAAAATCATCATGTTTTATAAGCCATATAACTAAATCAGGATTATATTTTTGTCCTCTTCGTCTAAACCGTTCTGCAGAAAATTCTATGTCGTAGCCATCAACTGCTAAGTTTAGCACCTCAAATTTTTTAAAATTTTTACACTGAAATTTATTATTTAGTAGGTCTTCTAACACCTCTGAATAATTATCTTTGGTATTAACTCCCCACCCATAACTCCAAGAGTCTCCTAAATTTACTATTCTAAACGTATTTTTAGGTTTTATAATGGTGTATTCAAATCGCTCGTTTAGAGAATCGGAATTATGGGTATATGTTACGACTGTTTCGGGCAATATGGAGACAATTGGTTTTTTAAACGTTGCATTGGGTGCTGGCTCCATAAAATGTTTAAGATGACCATCTCTTGGAGTAATAAGGCGACCGTCTTCTTTGATCGGATTGATGACTATCGCTACATCATTTTGTTTGCTATAAATATTAAACCCCAGCACGAAAATAGCAATCAATTCGAGCATGATAATCGAGATAAATATGATTCCGTGTTTAATTTTAATATGTAGAATAGTATTGAATCGTGTTTTATAGTTATAACATATCTTGCTGTATCTCGAAATATGGTTAAACAATTATCGGTTTATTTCGTTGCCCTAATCCTAATTTTTATCATAGGAATTTTTGTTTATCCGGCATATCAATCGCGGAAAGAAAAAGGTCCTGAACCGAGCAAGCACATTATTAAGCTTACCAATAGTGGTTTTTACCCTGAAGAGCTCGTGATCCATAGAGAAGACGCTGTGGTCTTTATTACAACGGGGGATAATTATTTCTGGCCGGCTTCTAATATCCATCCTGTCCATACTATTTATCAAGAATTTGATCCCAGGAAACCGATTCCTCCAGACGGACGGTGGGTTTTTCGTTTTGATAAAATCGGGCAGTGGCAATATCATGACCATCTCGCACCCCATAATAAAGGTACCATCATCGTCCTTGATAAAGAATCGAGGTCCTTTTCGTATTCTCTACAAAAATTGTTTTCAGAGAAAGGATGTCAGGCTGTTGATAATCAAGAACAATGTTGGTTGAATCTTCTTGAAGATGCTCTTTCGAGAAAAGGCTTAGATGCCGCATTCAATGTTTTCGAAAAGCTCTATGAGAAAGAACCGAATTTTTCTAGTAGCTGTCATGAATTTGGCCATAGACTTGGTGAGGCAGCCTACGGTCTTTTTTCGCGGGACGAGGATTTCGTGATAACGCCAAAAACTGCGTACTGTTCATATGGGTTTTACCATGGGTTTATGGAATCTCTTTTAAGTTCAACGGGTGATTTGAGAGAAACTAAAAATTTTTGTGATCGTGTGAATAAAAAATTAGGAAAAGTAATACCGGACGCACCGTTGCAATGCTATCATGGTATTGGCCATGGTGCGATTGATCTTGCCGCAACTGAATTTTATAACGATTCTCCGAAAAAAGAACGGGCGTTGGTATCTTCTGCGCTACAACTTTGCAAAGAAGTTTCTCGTTCAGACCCACAACAATCTCGCTGTGCTACGGGCGTATTCAATGGAATCGCATTTCTTTATATTAATCAGCCTGATAGGTTCCCAATAAATAAAGACGATCCTTTATGGTTATGCTACGAAGAACAGACCTACGAAAGAGAATGCTACATAAGCATGAATGTTGCACTTTTATGGTTTTCTGGAAATGACTTTATAAAAGCAACTGAATTTGTCGAGGAAATCGAAAATGATAACCATGCCGGTCAGGCTACATTGAACTTAGCTGCACTTATAGCAACACAAGATCCTGCAAGAGATAATCATATGCCGATGATCTCGGACTGTCGTTCGATCCAGGCGCGACTCCGTTTATGGTGTATCCAGGGATATGCATTCGGATTTCTTGAACGAGGAGAACCGGGCAAAGAATATATTAGGGCATTTGGAGTTTGTTACTACCCGCTACTCTCGGAAAAAGAAAAAACAGCATGTTTTGAATATTTATCCTACTATCTCAATCTCTGGTATTCTTATGAAAAAACCAAATCCATTTGTTCTACCATCAAAGAATCTTATCGAGATTTATGCTATTCACAATTAAAGCTTTATCGAGCAGAAAATCAGGGGTCATGAAAAAGTGGTTTATTAAGCACTATTATTTCTTTTTTGCGTCGGTTTTATTAACGGCGGGCATAATTATTTTTCTATATTTTTCTTTCTTCCTTCCTAAGACATTTTCTTTTAGGGGGGATATGCTTCAAGAATATGCTGATAAAATCTATCATCAATGCACATCAACATCTTTTCCTCCAAGTTGCTACGCCCAAGAGGTTCCAAAACTCATGGATAGTATCTCGATGGAAGAAGCGTTTGAAATTACAAAATTAATCCAAGAAAAAGATCCACGATATCTATATTGTCATGTAGGGGCTCACTATTTAGCTGCAAAAGAAACAGCTAAAGACCCCACCCAATGGAAAGATGTTGTCGCGCGCTGTCCGATTACAATGTGCAACAACGGATGTCCGCACGGCGCTCTTATGGAGCGTTTTCAAGCCGAGAATGACTTTCTTTCTGATAAACAGATTGGAGAGATTAAAGATGATTTAAAAAACGTATGTGAGCCGCGAAAGAAATGGAATCCAATAGAGGTAGAACGCTCGATGTGTTACCATGGTCTCGGTCACTTGAGTATGTATATTACGAACGCAGATCTGCAAAAATCGATTGAGCTCTGTAAGGAATTCGGCGTTAAAGAAGACGGAAGAAATTATGTTCAAACGTGCACGGAAGGTGTCTTCATGTCTGTATTCCAGCCCTTAGAGCCTGAAGACTTTGCTTTAGTTGAGGGGTTAACCCCATCAAAAAATAAAATATCCTCATTTTGCAGTGGTTATACAGGAGAGGCGTTCGATGCATGTAGAAGAGAAGCATGGGTGCTTTTTCGCGAAGAGCTAAGAGATCCCGCAGGAACTGCAAAATTCTGTTCTTATACAGAAGATGATATCGCACAGAAAAAATGTTATGCCACAGTAATGAATTTTATCACGGTTAGCCTGCTTATAGAGCAGGAAGGGTTTGATGAATTGGAAAATTTTTGCCGTAGTTTACCTGAAACAAAAACAGGATTTTGTTTTGCCGAAGCTGCGCGCCGTTTAATACAAATTGATCCTAATTATACCAATAAGGCGCTTTCTGTATGCGCTCTCGCTCAAAATATAAATGTAGGAAAGGAATGTTATCGTCGTCTTGCTGAATATGGGGCTTGGAGTTTCAGTCCCGACTCAAAAAGTTTTTTGCGCTATTGCGAAGCTCTCCCATATCCATGGAACAAGAAATGTTTAGAGAAAGAAATATGAATCTTAAATCAAGACATTATTTCCTCAGCATTTTGATTCCCGTTACTGTTATAGTTGGGTCCTGGGCTTTACTCCACGACAAAGATGAAAAATTATTTTTATCTTCTGGAAACCCCGTTATCGAACTCCGAGAAGATGGATTCTACCCTAAAAAAATCACAATCCGCGAGGGAGAAACGATAACATTCAAGACAACACGAGATATCTATTTTTGGCCTGCTTCCAATCTTCATCCCACCCATACGCTTTATCCAGAATTTGATCCTGCCGAACCGATCTCACCTGATAAAAAATGGGGGTTTCAGTTTGATCAGGTTGGAATATGGGAATATCACGATCACCTGACTCCATACTTTAAAGGCACTATAATCGTACTTAGTGCAGATTTTCTTGATAAAAACGCGATAGAATCGTGCAAAAAAGAAATTGATTTTAACCAAAAAACAACACCTCGGTGCTGGATGGATTTAGTAAAAGATGCATATAAGAAAGAGGGGCTAGAGGCAGCTTTTGATCGTTTTATATATCTTTATAATACTGAGCCTCGTTTTTCTGCTTATTGTCATGATATTTCGCATACACTTGGTGAAGCTGCATATGAAATATTTTCGCAAAAAAAAGATCTTACCTTAACGAATAAGACCATTTATTGCGGCTTCGGATTTTTTCATGGATTCATGGAAACACTAGTGACGATTACAGGCGATCCTCTCAGTGCGCGTGAATTCTGTAGTTATGTAAAAGAGCAGGTTGGCGCGAATGCCGAAGGAGCATGTTATCATGGCATCGGACACGGTTTTGCAGCAACATTTGAAGAAACCGCTAACGGAGACGAATGGAGTGTTGTAAATCCAACAATTGAATTTTGTGAAAATATTGCAAAAACAAAAGAACAGCTCTTCCGCTGTGCCACGGGTGCTTTCGATTCTATTGCGATTTATTATTACAACAATCTATATGGGTTTTCGATAAACGAAGAAGATCCATTGTGGTTTTGTCGCGAACAAACCGCGAAATATAAAAAAGCCTGCTATCTAGAAATGATGACTGCGCTTTTGTGGTTTGCAGAATATGATCTATTAAAATCTATCCATTTAGCAAAAAAGCATGTAGAAAAAGACTATCTTCCGATCAGTATTCAAGCTCTAGCTGACAACAATACGCGTTACATTATCAATAATCCTGATTTCGAGAATATAATTTATACCTGCCAAGCGCTGGGAGAGAATCTTCGCGCATCGTGTATACAGGGTCTCGCTAATGGTCTTATGCAGTTTGGTGAACCCGAAAACGAATATGTGAAGGCATTAACGTTTTGCGGTAATGCGATGCTTACGGAAGAAGAAAAACAAACATGTTTTAAAAGAGTTTTGGACTATTCCCAACAGCTATATTCACGAAAAAAATATAGCAAAATTTGCGAAAGCTTAGAAGATGGATATAAAAAACCTTGCAAAAGCTTCCGAGATTAACGCATCTTAGGATGTAAATAGGGAAAGAAAAAAATCTATCATTCGCTGAAAAAATGACTTTATTCTTGCCTCCTCAAAAAGATACTCTCCTTTCTCGACAAGCGCATCCGGTCCTTTCTCAACCTCGGGAATAATGGGATTTGCAAGAATGTAGGGATCATGGCGGATGCCCGTGACTTGCCAGCTTACCTTAGTTCCGGGTGGACCGCCTGCAAGAATAAACTTATTTCGTTTTACCCCCCGTTTTAGATAAAGATTTGGCGCTGGTTTTCCAATCGGGGTTGCAAGATATCGAAAATCTTTATTTAATGCTTCGAAATATTTAGGAAGTTTAATCGTGGCCTCCCCTCTTCTATTTAAAACAACAACCCCGTCATAGATATTCTTGACATCCGGCGATTCAACAAAACTGTGAAAAAGAAGTTTATTTTTCGGATCTAGGGGATGATCAATAACAAAAGTGCCGCTTCCTTTGGTAAGGGTACCGGTAATGGTTAGAGTTTCCCTGATACTGCTTGTCTCTGTAATCGTGGTTTGGCCGCTTTGTCCTTGGACCGATGAAAAAACCATGAAAAGAGCCGCAAAAAATAACAGAATTGTAAATTCAGGAAACAGAAATCGTTTGTTCGTAGACATTGCTATTTTATATTAAGTTCAAAACCTTTAAACCAGCCGCCTTGATCGGGACGAAGATTTGGCCACCTCCTCCAATCAAACCTGTTTGCAACCAATCTAAAAGAGACTTCTCCAGGAACAGTACTCAAGATAATTAACTGATTCTTTTTAGGGATTTTTTCGTAAAAAACCCGGCCATCAAATCCAGCGCTTAAGTGTACAATTAAATATTTCCAGTTCTTGCCAAAATCCGTAATTTGATAGAAGAGCCACAAATCTGATCCTTTCTTCAGGGTACTAAAATCAACTATATATTCATAGTAGCCCTTTATTTTGTTATAGGTCGCGATATTTATACTTGTAATTGTTTCCTCTTTTATGCCAATTGTGCTGTATCCGTAGGTGGCATATTTTGTGCCGCCTATGGTATAGACCGGGTCAATCGTTCCAACATCAAGCTTGCCAAGAATGATAATGTCACCTTCATAGACTGAAGTTGCGGTACCTAGGACGGGCGCGCCGCCCCCGCCAATAAAGATATTGTTTGCGACCGAGAACTGTTCAGTCGGGGACGTGGTGCCAACGCCAAGACGATTCTCAACAATAAGGTTTCCCAAACCGGTGCCGACCTCCCCCACAAAGACATCGTTGCCGACCGGATTAATAATTAAATCACCGGTAGCATCTACCTGAAAACTTGCAAAACGAGTAGCGTCGTATGAAATTTTGAGTTGTGAATCCGCGACCGTCTCAAAAACCTCCAATCTCTTATCTGGGTCAATAACCCCAATCCCGATATTCCCATCCTCATCTATAGTCATACGCGTTGCCAAAGTACCACTACTTTTTGTAACAAAGCGAAGCTCGACATTTTCAGAGCTCACAGTATGGTCGGTAAATTTTGCAAAAATACCAGCTCCTCTATCGGAAACAGAATCTGTGCCGTGATAAAAAGCAATTCCAGCAAGATTACCTGCGGTGTCATCCGTATTTGTAAAAACAATATTAACATTACTTGCATTAAACCAATCAGTCTGTGAATTGCTCATTTCTACATTCAAAATAGTAAATGGATTATTCGTCCCAATCCCGACGTTGCCGCCTCCAATAACAATGTTCTGATTATTTGTTGTGTTTAACGAAAGCGTGCCGGCCGAATCAATCGTAAATGCTCCACCGGCAGTTAATTGCATTGCGGTTATGGTCGCGGTTCCCGCGATTCCGAGCGAGGTTCCAAAATAACCGCTCCTCCACTGCAGACTTGATGTTCCGACATCATAGGCGTTGTCTGCGGCAGGAATCAAATCCGTATTGATGCGGGCATTAATCGTAAGACGATCAGACGAGGAATCCCCTAGCGTGGTATTATTTTCAACCGTAAACGTTGAAGCAGTTGTTGTCGAAAGAACCGTCTCACCGACACTGGTAAGCGAGTTTACAAATACATCACCTTCTGCATCTATCAAAAATTTTACAGAACCTGCAACCGCAAGACCAAGAAGATTGCTATCTGATGCGGCAGATGCCGGGTTAATCAAAAGAGTTGAATCAAGGACGGCTGACCCCGCAACATCAGGAGCCCAACTTGAGAAACTATGCGTTATGGTAGGAACTTTAGTAAGCTCCAATCTTCCGGCAATGGTTGAAGTTGCGATTCCCGAAACGGTGAAGATTCCTGATAAGGTAAGCGAGGTTCCCGTAAGTGGACCGGTAAGGGTTCCTCCAGTAAGCAAAAGGTAGTTAGATGCCGTGATGTCGTTTGGGATATCTGCGTCCGTAAGACCCGTAACACCGACGACAGTAATTGTAGATAATGTTACGTTGGATAACGTATCAATCCTTTGGGTTAGAGCGATTGCTTTGAAGTTCGATTTGGTACGAGTGTTAATCCGATCTTTTAATTGGGCAATTTCATTTAAGAATTTGTTGTTGAGGGCCTGGATCGCTAAATCGAATTCTTTTTTAGAGAATCCCGGCGAGACGCGTTCAATGATTCGCTCCACCACGGTTTTCTCAACTATTTTTGGTTGTACTTGCAAGCCTTGCGACTCAAGAACATCGGCTTCGCGTTTGAATTGAACGAGTTTATCCTCCGAAACCTCTGGCGAAGGAGGAGGGGGCGCAGATGGTAATCGGGTTAATCGTTGAACTGAAGGAGAAAAGATTTTAAAAACTATTTCTTTAATCTGACTTGCTTGATGCGATAACCATTGCCCGGCGTGCTTACCAATCTCAAGAGGCTGGGTTTCAATGGCGCCTTGAATAATTTTTACAACTGCCGGAAAATCTTGAAATTGAGTTTGAAGTGTTGAAAAAGTATCTTGAAATGAATCTGTAATTTGGGCGCTCGAGATCTTTCGGAAAAGAGAATCGTGAAGATCAGAAAAGATAAGTGGAATTTGATGAACTGCTTTTCCAGAATAATGATGAGCTGCTTTAATCACTTGAGGATTATTCCAGAGAATAAAACTAAAGATGGTTATAATTAAAATAATTATCAGGGGCTTTAAAAACCGTGAAAAAATATTAAAAGAAAAAGGTGGTTCGGTAGCGCTATGATTGAGATTGGGCGGTGAATCACCAAGAAGAAGCTGATCCCAAAGATCTATCTGTTCTTCCAGAAGCTTTTCTTTTTTTAAAGAGATTTTTTGTTTTTGTTTTCGTAAATCTAGCGTATGGGGACCACCAGCAAGACCAGGACGAGTTTCTTTAAAAATTGGCTTAATCTCGGATACTTCAACTGTTGTTTTTTCTGTAGCCCCATTCCAAATTTCTTCTTTCATTCTCTCTTTTCGAGCTAAGGCCGTTTTTTCTTTGTAATGTAAAAGAGAGGAAAGGTTAACTATCCAACACTTATTAATCATTTGGGCTCTAACTTTCCCTGAACGACAAAGCTGGCCAATATAATCTTTGGCGTAACCCGAAGCCGCTATGGCTTCTTTAATAGAAACCCATTTTTCCTCTGTTAATTTTTCCGAGATTTGGCTCATTTTTGCCTATTCTCTACCCTTTAAACAATACCTTTATTATATCATTTTTATCCTGTGCCCTATAGAAATATAAAGGCGGTTGTGGATAAATGCATAAACTTACATTCAAAAATAAAAACCGCCGCACCACGTATCATTCATTGGCGGGGAGA
>JADFMT010000020.1 GCA_022563755.1 Patescibacteria group bacterium
TCGTGATTGACTGCCGAATCCGATTCCACGACCCCAAAGACCTCCTGCGCCTACCGCAATCTGGGTTTGAATCGTATGGTATCCAGCACCTTGAGGAT
This sequence comes from Patescibacteria group bacterium, assembly GCA_022563755.1. Lineage (GTDB taxonomy): Bacteria > Patescibacteriota > Minisyncoccia > HO2-45-28 > HO2-45-28 > JADFMT01. Next base: position 99 of record JADFMT010000020.1, read on the forward strand.
CAATATAGGGATCAATAAATGCCTCGATGCGTAGACGCTGGTACGGGGCAAGTACAAAAAACCAGAGGACGATAAAACCTACCGTCGCAAGCGCCATGAGAGCAAAAAAGTGCTTCTTTGAAATACCTGAGGCCATTACCATACCCAGCCACAAAACACCGAGGACAAGCGCCGAGCCAAAATCTGGCTGTAAAAATACCAACATCATCGGTATAAGTACATAGAACCCCGATACAATAATATGACGAATATTTGCAATATCGATGTGGCGGCGGGAAAAATATTTGGCAAGCATTAAAATGAGAATGATTTTTATCGGCTCTACGGGCTCAAGTGAAAAAATACCAAAATGAAACCAGCTTGCAGCTCCTCGCACAGATCCACCGATGACAAGGAGTAAAACTAAAGCAAAAATACCGATGAGATAAAAAGTAACGAGGGTACCGCTTGAACGCAAAAAAGCAAGATCAGAAAAACTTAACCATAGAAAAATAGCGATTCCCAGGGCAATCCAAATGAGCTGACGCCCAAAGAAATAATCATCCCCTCCTCCGAACGAACGCATGGTGATGAGTCCTGCGGTTAGAAGAGGAATCGCAGATAAAAACAAAATCCAGTCAATTTTTTCTAAAAACAGCCGCATGATGGCGATGAACTACGGTACAAATGTCCGTATTAAAATCTCCACGGTTTCGGGAGTCTCTTGAAGTGTAGATGGCCAAGAAAAGAAAATGGTTTTTTCAGATTTTCCGCCTATCTCCTTCACCACCGTTACACTGGCTGCAAGTGCCGTACCCTCAGAGTCGAGTAAAACCGCGGCGACTTGTAAATTGCCTACCTCGAAAAGATTGTTGTTGCGAAGGATTGCATTAAGTCGCGGCTGCGGAGAAAGTGAAAAATTCCGAGAAACTACAACCACATTCGGGGACGTATATTCAGCATATTGCCAGGCGATGGGCTCGAACTCAATGAGAATCCGAGCAGGTGTTCGTGCACCCACAAAAAGTCCTGGTTCAAGAATTAAAAAGCGTTCATTTGGATTGATGAAAGTCTCGCCTTCACGAAGAGCAATTAAAATATTATTCTGGTCATACAATTTCACCCGGTAAAACGCCCGGCGCGATGAAGCAAAATTATGAAGATTCTCTACAAGGATAGCAGCTTCATATACACCCTCCCTTAACTTAAAAAATCGTGACCATAATACCACGGGCTCGGAAAGATTTTCTAAACACGGTTTGCACGGACCGCCACAATCAATTCCTTCCTCTCCCTGATTTCTTTTATTATCAAAACAGGTGGTCTCAGGAATCAATCTCACACCCGCATAGATCAAAACCCCTAGTATGATCGCGCCGAGAATGCCGATATAGAAAAGTTGTCTCCTCGCTCTCCAAGAAAATAATGCCATGTTATTATCTTATAGAAAAATCGCCCAAAATTAAATCCCTTAATCTGGCGACTGCCTACTTTCCCCCGAAGGAGTATCATCGGCACTACGGCGTTTTACGACTCTGTTCGGAATGGAAAGAGGTAGTTCCACCGCGTCAAGTCACCAGACGAAGAGACTCAATCAAAACTTAAAATTTTAAACCCCGTTAGGCAATATCGCGAGTTAAGTCTGCGGCCGCTTTCAAAAACTCTTATTGCTCGCTGTGATTTATCAAGAAAGTGCCTTTATAAACTATATCTTAAAACTTAACGCTGCCGCGCGCGATATTGCCTAACAGGGAAAACGTTGAAAAATCGGGACAAGACGGATTTTTAGTACTCCTCGGCTAAACGCATTGCTGCGCGTACACCTAGAGCCTATATACGTGGTCATCTTCCACGAATCTACGATTCCTTATCTTGGGGTCGGCTTCGGGCTTAGATGCTTTCAGCCCTTATCCGTTCCAAACATAGCTACCCAGCGATGCCCCTGGCGGGACAGCTGGTAGACCAGAGGTTCGTTCATCCTGATCCTCTCGTACAAAGGACGACTCCCCTCAAGAATCAACGCCTGCAGTAGATAGGAGACCAACCTGTCTCACGACGGTCTGAACCCAGCTCGCGTACCTTTTTAATGGGCGAACAGCCCAACCCTTGGGAGCTTCTTCACCCCCAGGATAAGGTGAGCCGACATCGAGGTGCCGAACACCGCCGTCGCTATGGACGCTCGGGCGGTACCAGCCTGTTATCCCCGGAGTAGCTTTTATCCGTTGAGCTTCCGCGGCGTCTAATACCCACGGTCGGATCACTATGCTCTGCTTTCGCACCTGCTCGACATGTCCGTCTTGCAGTCAAGCCGGCATATGGCATTACCCTATGAGCGCGATTTCCATCCGCACCTAGCCGACCTTAATAGACTCCTCCATTACCTTTTAGGAGGATTGTGCCCCACAAAAACTGCCCACCAGAAACTGTTCCCTGCGGTTTTTTCCCTCAAGGTTAGAATTTAAACAACTGAAGGCGGGTATTTCACTGGCGGCTCCGTTCCGTCCGAAAACGAAACTTCAAAGCCTCCCCGCTATGCTACGCATCAGAAGCTTAAACCCAATATCAAGTTGCAGTAAAGCTTCCGGGGTCTTTTCGTCTAACTGCAGGTAACCGGCATCTTCACCGGTATTGCATTTTCACCGGGCTCCTCTCCGAGACAGTTCCCCAGTCGTTACGCCTTTCGTGCACGTCTGAATTTACCAGACAAGGAATTACGCTACCTTAGGACGATTATAGTTATCGCCGACATTGACGAGGGCTTCGGCCGATCAGCCTACAAAATAAATTTCATAGACCATCAACGTTAACCTTCTCGCATTGGTCAGGCGTCACCCCCTATACATTCTCTTACGAGTTCGCAGGGAGCTGTGTTTTTGATAAACAGTCGCCAGGGACACTTTCGCTGCGGCCCCGCTTACGCGGGGCAGACCTTATCCCGAAGTTACGGTCGCTTGTTTGCCGAGTTCCTTGGAGAGGACTCACCCGTTCGCCTTGGTCTTCTCGACCTGCCCACCTGTGTTGGTTTGCGGTACGGTTTCCTATTATTTAACCCTAGAAGATTTTCTTGGAAGGCTCTTCCATGAAATTCCCCCCGCCGAGGCGAGAAGTCTTCTCGTGACGCGAGATTTGCCCGAAAGCTATTCTCCGGATTTGCCTAGAGAACACCTCTGTATCACAAGAACGTGAATCCAATAACACGCTCCATGTTATCTCCTCCGTCCCTTCATCGGAAATAATAGAAAGTGCCGGAATATTAACCGGCTGGCCATCGGCTGCGGCTTTCGCCATTGCCTTAGGACCGACTAACCCTTGGTTGATCACCATTGCCAAGGAAACCTTGGGCTTTCGGCGGCCCGGGATCTCACCGGACTTGCGGTTACTTGTGCCAACATTCTCACTTCTAAGCGCTCCACCCACGCCTCACGACGAGGCTTCACTGCACTTAGAACGCTCTCCTACCACTCCGACGTAAACGTCGGAGTCCTAATCTTCGGTATCTTGCTTAGTCCCGATTATCTTAGGCGCAAAATTTCTTAACGAGTGAGCTGTTACGCACTCTTTCAAGGATGGCTGCTTCTAAGCCAACCTCCTCGCTATCAGAGAAATCTCACCACCTTTAAAACACTTAGCAAAAATTTAGGGACCTTAGATGTAGATTTGGGCTGTTTCCCTTTTGACCAGTGGAGCTTAGCCCCCACGGTCTAACTGCCTAAGCTACCTTCTGGTATTCGGAGTTTGGTAGGTATGACGAGATTGCTCCCTATTCACACCTTCCAGTAGCTCTACCCCCAGAAGGAATTACTTAAACGCTAGCCCTAAAGCTATTTCGGAGAGAACCAGCTATTACTGAGTTCGATTAGCTTTTCACTCCTTACCACAGCTCATCCGATGGCATTACACGACCAACCGGTTCGGGCCTCCCTCCGATGTTACTCGGAGTTCACCCTGGCCATGGCAAGCTCACTCAGCTTCGGGTCTTATACATGCTACTTTTAATTCCACATGGAAAAAAAAACGCGCTATTAACACTCGCTTTCGCTATAACTACACCCTTCATGGGCTTAGTTGAGCAACATGCGTAAACTCGTTGGCTCATTCTTCAATAGGCACGCGGTCAGAGTGTACCAGATGGTACGCCCCTCCCACTCTTTGTAAGCATAGGGTTTCAGGTACTATTTCACTGCCCTCAACGGGCTACTTTTCACCTTTCCCTCACGGTACTTGTTCACTATCGATCTTGGAGAATATTTAGCCTTGGGAGTTAGTCCTCCCTGCTTCCTTCGACGATTTCGTTTGTCGAAGTACTCAAGTAACGATTCAGAGAGCATAAGACCGTTTTCGGCTACAGGACTATTACCTTCTATGGTTCGGCTTTCCAGCCGCTTTGCCTAACGAAGTCCTAATTTATCAACTCTCCTCTATTAAGTCCGCCGATTGGCGGAGCTCTCGGAACGAATCGTACTTACAACCCTCACCTAAATTTTGTAAAACAAAATTAAAATGAGTTTGGGCTGTTCCCGTTTCGCTCGCCGCTACTAAGGGAATAAACTATTGTTCTCTTTTCCTCCAGGTACTGAGATGTTTCACTTCCCTGGGTGCGCTGTCCCGTCATACGACAAGACTGTTCTGGTTTTGCCAGAACGGGTTTCCCCATTCGGACATCCCCGGATCAAAGGTTGCTAGACACCTCCCCGAGGCTTATCGCAGTCACGCCACGTCCTTCATCGCTTCTCCAAGTCAAGGCATCCACTCTATGCTCTTATGTCTTGTCCCGGTGTTTCAACATTTTAGCCGATCATTCGCCAACGGCGAATGATTTAGGCTTTTATTTTTTTTACCCTATTTCAAAATTCATCCGAATTTTGAACGGGTTTACCTGCTATTCACTTTTTAATTTACTATCCATTCGCAACCGATGAACACCTCCTTTTATGAAACATTCATCGACTGCCAAAAATCAAAGACCGCCTTTCAAGAAGGCGGTCTTATAGGTTCCAACAATAGATTACCCGTTGGGTACTCCGCCTTCGTTAAATGAAACTATATGTATCATTATCATGTAAATTCAGTATAGCCGTTCTTAAAATACTGTCAAGCAAAAATGTGAATAACCTGTGAATTCGCCGGCTGGCGAACCAAAAAGCCCTGAAAATTCAGGACTTTTTGACCTTCAATCTCAGTACCTATTATCAATTATCTGAAATATCTGATCGAAGCCGATTAAGAAATCGAGCTGCTGCATCTTTCCCGCCTAGCCCAAAAGACAAACCAACCGCCAAGGCAAAGGCAGCAATGGCGCCCGTAAAGAGTGTTTGAACAAGAGGACCTGCAATGCCTAACTGGAAAAGCGCGGCTAAAATCGCAAAAATCCAGATTGCCCACTTCGTAACACCACCCAAGAAACCGGCTGATGGAAGTTTAGCTGCTCTCGCAGACCCTGTAACAACCCGCTTCAGCACATCCGCAATAACGGCCGCCACAACCAAAATAATGGCAGCAACAATAACATTCGGCAGATAGACCAAGACGATATCAGACAAAAAGACATTTACTTGCTTCAGCCCCAAAACATCAACGGCTGCCACCAAAAAGACCAAAATGAAAAACCATTTTACAAGAGCACCGATAAAGACTCCGGAATCGAGCCGCATACCGGCTCGAGAAAGCGGTTCCTCAAGCCCGATTCCCTGTAGGGCGCGGTCCACTTTGAGGGCGTGAAAAATTTGGACTATGACTCGCTCTAGCGCAACGGCAATAATCCAACCAATAATAAAAATAACCAGTGCTACGACGAGTTGCGGTACAAACGCAATCACGCCTGTCCACAGCTGTTGAAATGACATTACCAGAACATCTCCCCACGTTTGTAATATCATAAGATGTATTTATTAACTAGGTAAAAACCTATATTAGACCGATAAATGAATTGGGTTTCTAAAAGCCCGAAAACTCGTTCGACCTTTTTTTCAGCTTTTAAAACCGAATTTTAATTATTTGTACCCTTAAACGGGTATTAGAAGTATTATACCATATTTTCGGACCATTTTCAGCGTTCTCCATAACCTGTGGATAAGTTGAGGAAGATATATGTATAATTAAACGCCATAGCTCCGATTTCGCTTCTGATATTCTTTCAAAATATCTAAGAGATCTTGCTTGGTAATATCCGGCCAATATTTTTTCACAAAAAAGAGCTCGCTATAGACACTCTGCCACGTAAGAAAATTAGAAAGACGCATCTCTCCACTGGTTCTTATAATAAGATCCGGATCTGGTATTCCTGCGGTCCATAAATATTTTTCAAAATCATTTTTCGTAACATTTTTATTCTTAAATTTTTCCCGATCCGATAGAATGGTGTTCAGCGCATGTATAATTTCATCTCTTCCTCCATAGGAAAGCGCCAAGACTATTGTCAGGTCTTTCATACTCGCGGTTTCTTTTTCTGCCTTTTGGATGACCGTTTGAACTTTTGGCGGGAGGCGCTCAATGTCACCCACTACTTTAATGCGCATTCTTTTTTGCTTAAATGTTCGAATATCTCTACTGAGGACAGAAGCAATAAGTTCCATTAGATAATCCACTTCCTCTTTAGAACGATTCCAATTTTCGGAAGAAAAGATGTAGGCAATAACGTAGCGAATACCCGCCTCCTGGGCCCAGCCGACAAAATCTTTCAGTCGACGATACCCTGCTCGGTGGCCATGCAGAATTGGCAAGCCTTTCTTTTTTGCCCACCGTCGATTACCATCCACAATAACCCCGATGCATGTCGGGACCTCCGGGTTTACGCTTGCTTTACTCTGTTTTTGATTACTCATACATCGGACCTTCCCGATCCGCCTGCCATCGCCTAACTAATTAGTGAGCCCAGATGGATTCGAACCATCGACCTCTCGCGTGTGAAGCGAGCGCTCTACCGTTGAGCTATAGGCTCAAGCTATTGCGCTTCTCCTTATGCATCGAATTTATTCAGTAATTTCTCATGTGGGGCATTAAGAATATCTCGGATAAAATGATCATACATGTTCACGCGGTATAAAAATTCATCGGTTGAGAAAACCGCGTATTTTATTTCCTTGCCGAGTTCAGCTTCAATTGAGCTTAAAATTCTTTCCAAGCGTGATCGACTGATAGAGTCCCCCACAATCAGCATATCCACCCGGGAATTCTCGTCATCCAAAAAAATACCCGAGATCATAACAAGTTTTAGACGACTTCCCAGGTCATTGAATCGATAAAGCAGTTTATCACGATCGATGGGAGTAGTATCTAAAATCAAGACTTTTAGATGAGGAAGTAAAGAGAACTGGGAATTCAGGCGCCATCCTTCTATCTTTTTCTTTCGTGTCTTATGCTTTCCGCGAAGCTGAATTTCTTCTTCACGAACACTCGATCGAATAAATTCGATGTTAGATAAAAGCTTGAGCTCGCGGCGCACATTCTTGAGGCTTATTTTTGTTCGGCGGCAGACATCACGAAGATCAAAAATCTCTTCTGGATTCAGCAGAAACAGTCTCATAATCTTGATCAATGCATCTGAAGAAAAAAGTTGAGAAAGAATGTCGGGCATGCCAAATTTACCCCGTTAGAAACTCCTTTTTAATAAACCTTGAAGTCGTAGTTTTTATAAAATATTTCGCAAACATGTTTCTAACGGGGTTTATATGAATGTTAATGAATAATAAATTTGAGCAAACTCACTTTAGCTCAACCTGACCTCCTGCTTCCTCTATTTTTTTCTTAAATTCTTCAGCTTCCTCTTTTTTCACTCCTTCTTTCAATACCTTCGGCGCCTCGTCCACTAAATCTTTTGCCTCTTTTAACCCTATCCCCAGCGCTTCACGGACTACTTTGATGACTTGGATTTTTTGCGCGCCGGCATTTTTTAGCTCAACATTAAATGTCGATTTTTCTTCCTCGACGCTCGCCTCGGGCGAGGTCGGAGCCCCGGCCGCAAGCGTCGGGACAACCAACGCACTAACTCCAAATTTTTCCTCAAAAATTTTTACAAGCTCTGCTAAATCCATAACATTCATTTGAGAGATAGTATCCACCACGCTTTTGAATTTTTCCGGAACTTCAATATTTTGTTTTTCCTCTGTCATAATTTCGTATTAGATAAATTTTTAATAACTCCGACCATGGTGCGCATCGGCCCTCCCGCCACGACCACAAATCCACGCACAGGAGAATTGAATACGCTTAATAATTTAGCTAATAAAACTTCGCGCCCAGGAATCAGGGATAGCTGATCAATGAATTCTGAAAAAACATACTTTCTATTAACTATTCCTCCTAAAATTTTTAGCCCTTTATACTCTTTGGAAAAATCCTTTACGATCTTAGCTACCTCGGGTGACTCTTCATAACTAAACGCAGCCGCAAGCTCTCCTTTCAATCCCGGCATCTCACCCGAAATACCTAGTCCGCCAAGAACCCGTTTCAAAAGGGTTTTTTTTACCATTTTAAATTCAATACCTTTCTCGCGCAATGACTTTCTTAGTTTATTCATCTCCTCCACCATCAAGCCTCGAAAATTAACAAATACGGTCAGCTTTGCCCGCTCGGCTTTGGTATAAAGTTCCTGGATAAGTTGTTCTTTTTTCTCTCGTGTTAAAGGCATAAAAAAATACCGCAAAAGCCGTATTTTTAACCTCGGCAGGACTTATGGTATTCTGGCCTGCTTTCTACGGCTTTAAATTCTATATTAACAAATAACAAAAAGGAGTCAAGTCTAATAAAAATGACCAAGGTTTAGTCTTGGTCATGTTCAATGCGGATGGCATTGGTGCCGTTAGTTCGATAATATTCCTCCCGGTACTCTTTAAATGATTCACAAAGCCGTAACACTTCATTGCTTATCGGAATTTTAATGCCGTCAATTTCTTCTACCGGAACGACAGCCGTCGTCGACATCGCAATAACACTGTGCGCCTTAAGCAACTGATCGTACGAAATTGGAAAACCATCGGCAGAAACGCCTGCGCGTATTCCATCGCTTCGCGCAAGCTTTGCAACAATCTTTTGCGTAATTCCAGGAAGGACACTGTCACTCGGTGGAAACAAAAGACGTTCACCGTCCAAGAATATTCCAACGTTCTTACGCGCACATTCCAAAACCTCACGCGTTTTGCGACGAAGATATAAAATATCTGAGATTCCTTTTTTAGAAAGATCTTTGTATTCGAGCATCGCAAAGAGATAATTCGTATGTTTAACTCCTGCAAATTCACGCTCATACTCTCGTGTTTCAAGACGAATAGACGTAGACTGACGTTGTCCGGGATAAACAGAAATAGAAACAAGAGAACGATTAGAAAAATAGTCGGTAGGGTTTACGGTGTCATCCGTAAGTCCGCGTGAGAGACGAATGAGTAAAAGAGATTCTAAAGTCCGAGACTCTCGAAGCCGAAGCTCAACTGCCCTACGAAGAGCATCTGAAGAAACTCGAAAGGGAATTCTAACTATTTTTGCAGATTGAACGAGGCGGCAATAATGATCATGGTAATGAAAAAGACAGTCACTCATATTCCCTTCTAATATGGTCTCAATCGCCCAAGCGCGACATATTCCTAAATCTTTCAATATGTCAAAACCGAGGTTGATGCCTCCATTATAGTGAACGGGAGTCAACTGATCTCCATCGGCAACATAGACCCAAGACGACATTCCGATCTCCTTATAATTTGTTAAAGAACCTTAACTCAATAAAATTGTAGAGAATATTTATAAAAAAGCAATGAGTTTAAACCGGCGCCTCCGGGCAGATGTCGCGAAGATGAATTTTTGCCTTCGCGCGGTTTTCTTTATTCTTCATCTCGCGGTTGTAGTCAATGATGCGATACGTCAGGCCGAACCATTCCTTTTTGGGAAAAAGCTCCATTAAATCTTTTTCAATCTTAACAGGGTCGCCGTACTTGGAAAATCCGCAATACTGCGCAAACTGACGAACGTGGGTATCTACAGCTATCCCCGCCGCAACACCATAGGCATTCCCCAAAACAACATTTGCGGTTTTTCTGGCAACGCCCGGAAGCTTTATCATCTCGTCCATTGTTTTAGGTAGTCTGCCGCCGTATTCTTTCTCAATCATTTTTGCTGAGGCAATAACATTTTTTGCCTTGGCCTTATAAAATCCGGTTGATTTAATTTCCTTCTCAAGCATTTTTATGTTGGCGCTGGCAAAATCTTTGGCTGTTTTATATTTTTTGAAAAGAGCTGAGGTAACTTCGTTTACTTTCTTATCAGTGCACTGCGCAGATAACATTACCGCAACCAGCAACTGGATCGGGCTGCCAAATTTAAGCGCGATTTTTGCCTTCGGATACGCTCTTTTTAATCTCTTCAAAATATCTGCCGCACGCTTCTTTTTGTGTATAGGCGTTTCTCTTTTAAGGTTGGCTTCGGTGAATCGTTTTTCGGACATATTTTTTATTTTATCCAAACTTTTTTGTATTGCGAATCGTAACTGCGGCTATGACGGCGCTTAAAAACGCAAGAAAAGCGCTAATCCCCATAACCCAGCGAAAACCAGACACAAACGATTCTTTGACGGCGCGTTGTGCTTCAATGCGCGCGATTTGTCCAAAGGCATCCGGAATTACTATCCCCCCGAGCTTAGTGACTTGGCTTAAAAGCTGTATTTTCTCTTCACGGTCGAGCGAAGAGACACGAACGGCTCTTGTAAAATGACCTGTAAAAACAGAAATCATGATCGCCCCCAAAACCGCAATAGCCATCAAAGCAGCAATCCGAGAGACCGCATTATTCACTCCGGATGCCACACCGGAGAACTTTTGCGGAACTGATAGTGCGGATTTTGTAAGGGGCGCGATCACGAACGCCATGCCGCCCCCAAAAAGAATAAGGCCGGGCATAAAGTGCGTGTAATAGTTCGCGTCGGTTCCGGGAATAATCAAAAGTGCCATTCCAAGAGCCACGATGAACGGCCCTACGATCATCTGCAGGCGCGGACCGATTTTATCGGCAAGCGAGCCGGCAGGTCCCGAAAGAAAAGTTATAAGAATAATCGGCGGCAAGAGGGCAAGTCCTGCAAAAATCGGCGAATATCCCTGAACCTGTTGAAAATTCAATACCAGGAAAAAAATCATTCCGTTGAGCGCAAAATACAAAAGAAGGGTGACAAGATTGGCTCCGGTAACCAACGGGTTTCTAAATATGCTAAAGGGCACGACGGGCTCTGGTATTTTGCGCTCGAGGATAACAAAAAAGATAAACGCTAATATTCCTCCGATCAAACTCGTAAGCACCAAAGGGCTTAACCAACCATTAACCGGTCCCATAATAAGGCCATATGCAGTTCCCGAAAGACCGAGCGCAATAAAGAATGTTCCCCGTAAGTCAAGCCGTCGGGCGCTCGGGTTTCGGCTTTCCGGAACAAATTGCAGAGTTACGAACAAAGCAAGAAGCCCAATCGGCACATTAATAAAAAATACGGCAGGCCAGCTAAACGTCTCAACCAAAAAACCGCCCAAAAGTGGTCCGAATGCGGCAATGCCGCCTGAAAACCCTGCCCACAAACCTATGGCGTGCCCGCGGTGCGACTCGGCAAAACATGAGTTAATAATCGCAAGACTCCCGGGAATCATCATGGCAGCCCCAACCCCCTGAAATGCTTGAAATGCAATCAATTGAGCTATGGTCTTTGCAAACCCGGAAAGCAGGGATCCTGCAATAAAAACAATGATTCCATAGCAAAAAATTCGTTTGCGCCCGAAGCGATCTCCCAACGAACCGCTAATTAAAATAAGGGCAGCTAATGCAAGCACATACGCATTTACCACCCATTGGATTCCGGTAATCGTCGAATTGAAAAAGGATTGGATCGTGGGAAGCGCGATGCTGACTGCGGTTCCGGCCAAAAACGCCATGCCGCTTGCCAAAATGGTCGCGATCAAAACTCCCCTGCCGCGCGCTGAATTGACTACGAACTCTGCCATCCTGAATCTATTGTATCACGTTCTCTGGGTCGGTTGTTGATGCGGTGCAATTACTGATGCAATTTACTGAAGAATCACCAATGGATTTAATATCGAGTTCGTTATTTGCAAAAATTTCAGATTTGCTCCCCAAGCGGGTTCAGTAACTTTCGACTCAAGACAATGTAAGGGTTTTTTGGTGGTGTCTGGTGAAAAATTGGATGCAGATGGATCGCTTAGAGCCTGTTATTTTTTAGAAACTTTAAGTACTTTTGATGTTTTTTTCGTCGTTTTAAGTTTTTGCGCGTTACTCTTTTTGAGTGTCTTTTCCATTTTTCCGTTCTATATAACTTCCTCATGACCAACGATACCCAGCTTTATTAATTACCAACCCCAATAATCTGATTTACATATTGTTCAAGACTTTCAAGAAGTGTTTCTGATTTAAGTGATCTATCACGCACAACTGAAAAATCATCTGTCAGCCCTTGAAGATCGCTATCTAGGTCATTTAGTCTGTTTTCATGTACAGCAACGCTTTTTGAATTGTCTACTACTTCTAGCAATACCCAACCCACAAGAGAAACAAAAGCTGTCAGAAGAATAGTCAAAACTATTCCTCCCCAGCGTTCTTGAATTTGTGTTTTGAATGACGTAAAAGGTTTAGTTGATCCTTGAATTGGTTCTCCATCTACGATGTCTCCGTCAATCGATGCTGTTTCCTCAAAATCTGTTTCTAATTTATCCTCGGTCGTACTGCCTCTTTTTTGTTGTCCGTCAATCATGGATTTATACCCCTGCTTCTGGGAGAGGTTTTTCGTAGCATGTCCAAATTTTTTTAAACTATTTTTGCTCCTCATTGTTTAACCACGATAAAAACTTGGTTTCTAACTTGTTTTTGCTTTCGTCAATAAACCTGTCGAAATCGATGTCACCAGTGCTCCCTATTTCTGGTTGGAAATAAAACTGGTAGTCAAATTTTGCCTTAAGCGTGTCCTCGTCGAATCCTATTGCGATGAGATAGTTTTTATAATCTAATAACTTCTGCATGATTTGACTTTTCTGCTCTATCTCTTTTGTTGAAAATCTAAAAAGGCCAGTTTGAGCATTAAAAAAGGTGCTGTTTGTCAGCCTTGAAATTAAGTGATTTGGTTCTCCGGTAATTTCATACTCATAAACAATTCCAAGACGGTTGAAATTCTTAATTTCAAACTTTTTGTGTATATTCTTTGTAATGTAGGGAAGATATTTTTCTTTTATCTCTTTCAGAGTGTCATCAATAACTTCAGTGGTGAGATTCAGGATTACACTATCGATGTCAACCACCAGAGAGTTATCTCCTCTTTCGTCTAACAAGATTCTTCCTTTATTTTCCCCAAAATTGTCCAGAATGGCATTCGTTTTTTTGTAATAATCAAGATTAAAAGGCGAAGCATTATCATGCACAATGTAGTCAATAACACTACCCGCAATCTCGGAAATTCTGAATGTTCTACGATGTCGAAGGCCTAATGAGATTTTTTTAATTTCGAGTTTCATAATTAAAAGTTTAAAATATTTACTAAAATCTACAGAAAATAATGTGTGTGGGTCGCTTGACACCAAATTTGTCTGCTCCCCGGATAGGATTCGAACCGAATCAATTGAATCTATATTTTAATTATTTTCCATATGCCATTACCACTTTTTCCTAACGTAGCCTGGATTTGAACAATATTTTTGTCATCTACAATCACAAAGAAAGCAGATTCACTATCCTTTTTTGTTAGTTTCAATTTTTCAATGCGGCTAATTACTTGTTCAAGACCTGTATCTTGCTTAACCTGCATTAGGTCATTTTTTATTTCTTCCTGTTCGTCTATCACAAAATATTTACTCGCGAGCTCAATGTCGCCGGCTTTGAGGGCGTCAATGAAAAGTTCGAGCGTTTCTTCTGGAGTTTTGCCGCCGTACGTATCTTCGGCATATTGGCGTTCAAGCTCTGCCAGGCGGCGTTCGGCTTGTCTTTCCGGGCTAAAGTACGTTTGTGTTATATACAAGGTGGCGAGCGAGAGAAAAATAATCCCTAAAAAGCCGCCAATAAATTTCTTGCTGGTTTGATTCCACATATCGCTATTATCTCACGCGCTTTTCTGAAAAGAAATGCACAAACTATCCCTGCTTTTTCCTCAAGATATCCACGCTTTTTTCACAAAACGGTCCTTGGTTAAAATTTATATTCTACTTATCTATTGAATTTTTCTAGAAGGGCACGTAGGGCATCAGGGAAATCTACATCTGCTGAAATCCCTTGTTGTAAGATATTTTTTGCTTTTTCGGGGTCTTTTGCTACATCGCGATAAAACTCGAAAACCGCGATACGAAGATAAGCTCGTTTGGGATCTTTTTGAAGAGAGGCTAAAAAGTTTTCTTCTGCTCTTTTTAGATCGTTTAAATAATAACCGTAAATAACGCCAAGATTGTGGAAAATAACAGCCCTATTCGGATCTATGCTTGCGGCTTTTTCCCATGCATCACGCGCTCCTTCAAGATCTTCCTCAGCCTTTCTTTTGAGTCCTAAGTCGATCCACTGCCCGGCGCTCAATGCAGCGCTTGTTTCGGGATCGAACCCTATTGAAGGACCACTTGGATTTAAAACATTGTCTTTTTCTTCGGTTTTTCCTGTGCGTTCTTCCTGATCTCCATTACTTGGTATGGGGTATCGCACAGTATAGAGGTAATATCCTGCAGATACGCTTATAACTAAGACTAATAGGATGCCTATGATGATTTTAGGATTTTTAAAATTCATAAATACACTCTACCAAAAACAAAGACCCCCGAGAAGGGGGTCTTTGTACTAGCCACAAGGAAGCTAGATTATTCAGTGAACGATCGAACCGAGAAGTCTTGACCAACAGCTGGGAAGCCAGGCAAACCGTATGCATTAGTCCAGTCAATGTTGTCTTCTGCAGCAGAACCAGCTGACGGAGTTGTAGTGCTAAATGGAGTCCAGATGATGTTGTCATTTGTGGCAGCATCAACATCGGAAACTGATCCCATAAGGGTATTTGCTGAAAAGAGCGGATAAGCAGAGTCTGAAAGTAATTTCACTCTCATTGTTTCAACATTCGCCGAAGTCAATGTGGTAATCGTACCGACTCGCAAAGCATAGGTCTTGCTTGCTCCTTTCGAGATCAATCTATCTGGATCATCAGCATCAAAGGCAATGATTAGATTGCCATTAGAGGCGGTCTCAGCACCGGTAGCATTTATCTGCCCTGATGGACCGTGAAGTGTAAAGTTCTGAACTGCGCCTGTACCGGTTGTTGAGATATTGAATGTAAGCCTGAAAAGACCTACATCGCGATCAGATCCTGCCGTAATCTTAATCTTGTAGAGATCAGTGGCCTCGGCAAGAGCACTTGTGGTTGTCACATCAGCAAATGTTGGCACGGTTCGGAAGACCCTCAAACCGTTTGTAGTTTGGTCTCCAGATGTACCATCAATGGTTTGACCAGAATCCGCTCCTGTTGCGTAGTTACCATTAAGACCGTTGTTATCTCCATCGTAGTCAACTCTTACAAACGCACCTGGGGTTCCTTGAACAGCGTCGTGCGTAGTTAGGTCAGCCTTAATTGCAATATCTACGGTCTCGCCCTTTGGAATGGTAAAGGATGTAGTCAGGGTTGAGGTTGCATTATCGCCAGCGCTCAATCCAAACTGGGCTTCACCTACTTTCGTAGCACCATTGTACAACATGACTCTTTGGTTAACAAAGTCTGATGGTGAGTTGGATGCAGTGTTAGCGAGCTGTAAGGCAATTTGCTTGACGGTAATATCTTCATCAATATTTGCGGTGAACTCTAGAACGGCAAGGGTTACGTTGGTTGCGCCTGCCTCAGCGACCTTGTAAAGCACCGAGGTGTCATTAGAAACGGTGTAGGCACCAGAGGCTTGGATAGTCATGTTCTGGCCAATGGCATCGGTGAATACTTCGGCAATCTCCTGACCGCTTCCCAAACCGGAAGCACCTGTGTAGGTGACGGTACCATCAAGGCCCCATCGGAAGACATCGTTTGCAGAAGCGCTTGCAGAAACATCACATCTCAAAGAAAGAATCTTTGATGTTCCTTTCAGAAGAGTCAGTCCTGATCCATCAAAGGTAAAGACAGTAGAAGATGAAACTGCGCTCGGGCTTAAAATATTTGACCCTGTCGTAAGAACCGTGCTTGACAGACTCTGACCATCATAAAGTTTACAATTAGTCAGGTTTGTTGCCAATCCCGCATCTATATCATATGCAAGAGGAAGGCTCGCTGCTCTTATGTCTTCTCCGGATGCTGTTACATCAAGGATGTAACGAGCAAACTCAAATTGTATTGCACCGGCAATCACATTCCTTGCAGTCGGTTGAGTAGATACATTTACTGCAAATGATCCTGTCTTTACTGTCATCGTAACATTTCCACCAACTCCTGATTGCGGATTGGGCGTGATGGTATTTCCTGTGGTTTGACCTGTTACAGTTGTCCAATCGGTTGATGGGGTGGTTGAAGCTGCAATTGTATCGTTATTATCAGCATCGGTTCCAATCTTGCCTTTTAGAGTAAGATTTGTAACTCCTGGCTGATACGTAATGGTGTCTGTGAAGGTAACGGTTCCGGATTTTACTGCTCCAGAGCCGTCTACAGGACCTGCAAGAATTGATCCATTCTCATTCACTAATACAAGGTTGGTTACATCCTCCAAATTAAAGTCCGTCGCACCAACAATCGTGAAGTTGAACCTGCTTGATCCGACTGAAATTGCTTCTCCTTTAACATCAATAGAGAATCCAGCAATAGGTTGGTCAGCTACGTTTTCTGCAATGTTTTGCGCGGCAACTCCGCTCCATGAGCTTACGGTTATGGTTCCAGCTGAGATCGTGTGCTGAGAAGCATCGTAGTAAGGATTATCGGAATCGTTCACATTGGAACTATCAACATTAGCTGGAGAACCAGCAAGAGTTGCTAAGATATTGTAACCAAATGTATTGCCCAAAAGCGTGATGTCTGAACGGCGATCAACGTCAAAGTCAATGCTCCTGGCTGATCCTCCAAGGATATCACCTCTTATGGTAATGTCTTTAGAAAAGCCTTTATCAATTAGCAATCCTTTCCCGGGAAAGACAGTAGAATAGAATTTCCCATCCGAGCTTACGGTAGTTGGATAACTGACACCATCAATAATGGTTACAACATTGCCCAAGTCACCTGATCCGGCAGATCCGGTCTGATTCCAACGCATAATCTGTAGCCAGAGTTTTTCTGCAGAACCGGCCGTAATCTTAATGGAAGAGAAAACTTTGTCTGTTGTTCCCACCTCAAGAGTGGCATCGCCTACTCCTGGATCAAGTGCTCCCCTGGCAGCAGTGGCTGAA
>JADFMT010000021.1 GCA_022563755.1 Patescibacteria group bacterium
CAGCCTTCTGGGTGTATCCCTCTCTTCTCTCTTGCAAAATAAAACACTAAAAGAGAATTTTTCCTTTGTTTTTAATTTTCTTCGTTTGGCTTGGGAGAAGTGGTTAGCAAGCCCTGTACTCGCTACGTGGGATTTTACGTTACGGATTATGACAGAATTTGTTGGAGAGCCGATTCTGAGAACTCTGGAGAGAATTATACCACGATAGTATGTCGGGAAATCTAACTCAGCCTCTTGTGCGACGCTTTCGTGTGCCTTATAATTAGTATTAATGGCATGGACATTAGAGAGATTAAAGGAGGGCTTGGAAAGATTCTACGAGGTACATGGTAAATACCCAACATCGCAAGAAGTCGATACGTTTGAACACCTGCCATCGTCAAGACAAATCCAGAGGAGATTTGGCGGATTGGTGAATCTAAAAAAGCAACTTGGCTTAAAGGGACCATCCGACTACACAAAAGGTGCGCATAGCTCTGATAGAGCCCGTAGAATCAATGAGAGAGCCCATAGGATTGAAAAAGAAGTATATAACTACCTTATAGATATTTTTGGCGTCGAATTTATCCATAGAGAGTATTTTTTTACAGACGACAAGAGAGTGCGTACTGACTTTTTTGTATACGCAATGGATGGTAATTTTTCGGTTGATGTTTTCTACGCAGAAAATAGACACAGTTTTTTAGGATGCCTGAACAGTAAGATGCGGACATATGGTAATAAGTTAATGCTTCAATATCCAGTAATATTTCTACAAATGAATCCAGATATTACACAAGAAGAAGTAAGGGATATACTAAGACAAAAAAAGAACAAACTACTTAAATACCAGAATGTAATGATATTTAAACAATTTAAGGAATATTGTACAGGTAAAGCTCCTTTAAATATCAAAGGGTAATGAATATACACATATGTCGCACAAGGTTTCTGATAAAAATGTATAATGTGCGACGTTCTATTACTCTTATCCCCTAGCGAAGCAAACATCGTACGCGGATAGATTGCGCAGGCGCGTGCTTTCTAAATAATCTGTTACTATCAAATCTTTGTACGAGTGCCGAGCACTCAGGCGGCGGCCGTATGAGGATTCAGTTTAATTAGGATTGGCCGACTGCCGATATCCGCGCATGATGTTTGCGAAGCTAAAAGATCTGCTATAATAAAGCTAATGCGTATTTCTTATTCAGCCATCGATACCTACAAAACCTGCCCCCTGAAATATAAATATCAAGAAATTGATAAAATTAAAGTACCGAAGTCCAAGGAAGCGGTTTTCGGAACCGCGCTGCACGCGTCTCTAAAATTTATGTTCTCACGAGATCCTCTTTACCCCACTTTAGATGAGGTGGTGAATTTTTATTTGGACAAGTGGGCGCATTATACAACAAAAGCCGTCTGGAATGACGAGAGCGAGGTAAAAGCATTTCAAGACCAAGGTATTGCCATTTTAAAGAAATTCTATTCTCATAACCAGCCGTGGAATTTTAATGTACTAGATCTTGAGTCGCGCTTTGAGGTTCCCTTGACAGATGAGCATACAGGTGAGACTCACACGCTTGCCGGAATCATCGACCGGATTGATAAACCCGACGACAATACCTACGAAATTATTGATTACAAAACCGGTCGCCGAATGCCTTCCCAGGAAACGCTTGACCAGAACCTTCAGCTTTCGATTTATCACTTGGGGCTCGTGCGTCGTTGGCCGCATATTGAGAATAAAAACATCCGTCTCACCCTTCACTTTTTAAAACATGGAGAGAAGATAAGCACGACGCGAACTGCAGACGATCTCGAGCGCACCAAAAAAACGATTTTGGGCACTATCCACGAAATTCATGAACGAAAGAGTAAGGACGATTTCCCGCCTACCCCGTCTGCGCTTTGTAACTGGTGTGGGTATCGACCCATCTGCCCGGTCTGGAAACATCTGTATCAGAAAGACAAGAAAACCCCAAACAAAGAAGAAATTACGCGTATTATAAAAGAGTATTTTGAGCTGAAGGTTGAGGCGCAAAAAAATTCAGCCCGGATTAAAGAGCTTCATGCCATGCTTGCTGACTATATGAAGGAGGAAGATGTTCTTCGCCTTTTTAGCGATGAAGGCTACATCGCAAAAACCGTAAAAACTGCCGAGAAATATGATTTTGACCGCGTCAAAGAAATTTTAGAGCCACTCGGGAAGTGGTCCGAAGTTCTCAAAGCTGATGAGAAAAAGCTTGCGATGCTCCTCCCTACTCTGTCTACAGATATTCAGCAAAAAATTAAAGAAGTTTCAACCCAAAAAACAACCGAAACACTGACAGTAACCCGTAAGAAAATTTCCTCGCCCTTAGATATATAATGTTAAGCTTTAAATACGATGAATTTATAGCCAAGGAAGTTCCAGATAAGACCAACTGCAGCGCCTACCGCGGCACCAATATTTGCCCACGCCTGCGGGCTTAAGCCAAATTGTACAGCGATGCCATTAACAACAATTGAGGCTGAGCCGACGTTCAACGAAATGCCAATTATGCTTACCAAAAAAAATTGTAGGTATTCTTTGGTAATCTTATTTCTAGAACCAAATACCCAATACCGACTCCAAACGAATCCGTTAAGATTAGCTACAATGAAACTCCCGGCTTTAAAAGTAGAAAAACCAATACCGGAGGCAATTCCTGTTGTAAAAATAAGAAAATTAAGAATTCCAAAGTCAATGGCCGCATTCAAAAATCCGGTGGCTGCAAATTTTGCAAGTTGAAAGAACCAGAGCATAGAGCGCCCGATAAATTTTGCAACAATCATCCCTATCTCAAAGAGAAGTAGTACTGCTCCCGGTAAAATAATGATTGAATAGGAAAATCCATAACCCAGATTAGAGATAATCGGGATGATTAAAAGTCCGGTTAAGATTCCTGCAACTGCAGTGAGTGTATAGTCTTTTACCCCGTTAGAAATACCTTTTTTGTTGGCAACGGGATCATCTATTTTTTGGTTATTCATTTGATTGAAATTTCTAACGGGGCTCATCGCCCCCTGCTTTTTTTATGGCCTCTACCTCCCCCAAAAGACCGGCTAAGAAATATCGCTTCATAATGAAAAAGAATAAGGAAAAAATTATAAAGATGACGAGCAAATCCAAAATCACATAAATGCTAAACGTCATGTTTCCTACTCCAAATAAGATAATCGTTGCAGAAAGAAAATAAACCACACGAGGGGCGGCAAGAATCTCTACCAGCCGTTCATTAAACGCATGTTTAAAAGCAATATAAAGAATGAAAATTCCATAGACCATGAGAGCCATGAGTACCCATAAGATTGGCGAGGCGACGGGCTCGGCACCGTTTTGAAAGATTACCCAAAGCGAGATTGCACTTACCCATAAAAGTGAGATGGAATTGGTGAATGCCGAGAAAAATCCCAGATGTTCATGTCGGTATTCGCCGGAGTAAATTTCCGAGGCAATCCACAGAAGAAAAACCGGAAAGAGAAGCCACCAGATCGAAAGATCTTCCCAAAGTGGTCGCGCGATCTCATTAAATCCCAAAATGACTTTCTCTAATATCATGATTTTTGCTCAAAGCGGCGGTTAATATCTGCTTCAACCTCCGCGCGCGCCCGACCGTATTTTTGAGCGGATAATTCTTTTAGGGACTTTGCGAGCGTCGGATTCCCTTTTGTGGCCGGAGGCGTTTTAATATTGAAAGGCTTTGTGGTCTGCCCTCCGACGAGTAGCTTGACATAGGCATGGTAGTTTTCAATATTTTGAAGATCATGCGCGGAGAAAACGGGCTCAAACTGCTTTTCCATAAATTCTCCGTCCTCTGCCCCGATCCGGAAGGTGCACATAGAGCCGACATTTCCAAACACAGCCCGTTTAATGTCATCGGAGAGTTGTCCAATAAACTGATGTGCCATAATTAAACTCAGCCGGTACTTGCGGGCCTCTGATAGAATTGTGGCGATCGACGGAGTGGTTACGTTCTGAAATTCGTCTAAATAAAGGTAAAAATCTTTTCTTTCTTCCTCAGGAATGTTGACGCGAGAGAGCGCTGCCATCAAGAGTTTGCCCACAATGATAAGTCCCAAAAGTGCGGCATTCGTCTCCCCCACTCGACCCTTGGAGAGATTCACTAAGAAGATCTTTTTTTGGTCCATGATGTCTCGAAAGTCAAACGAAGAATGTTCTTGCAAGAGAATGGGGCGCATAATTTCATTGGTTAAAAATGCATCGAACTTCGAGGTGATATAGGGAACCATATTTGCAAGCGCAGCCTCCCCTCCGGCTTTCTCAGCTATATCTTTCCAAAAAGAATTGACCACCGGATTTTTTGAGCGGGAAAGTTTATGCGCTCGAAATGATTCGTCCGCCATGACGCGCGAAATTTCAAGAAGAGTGTTGCCTGAGGCCGGATCCTCGATAACCAGAAGCGTTGCGTTTCTAAAGTAGGTCTCAAACATCGGCCCCAATGCTTCCGGCACATCCGCATAGAGTTTCTTGAAAATTTCTAAAAGTTCGTTGACCACAAAGGTTTTTTGTTCCGGGTAGGCCGGATCATATTCAAGAAAATTCAATCCCATGGGTCGCGCCGTGTCTGCCGGATCAAAATAGATTACGTCCTCAATTCGTTTTTCCGGCACATATCCCAAGATGGCGTCCACCATATCTCCGTGCGGATCGATTACCGCAAGACCATTGCCGGCCTCAATATCTTGACGGATCATATTTTGAAGAAATACGGTCTTACCGGTTCCGGTCTGGCCAATAATATAAAAGTGCCGTCTGCGATCATCGGTCGTGAGGCGCACCTCGGTTTTTTCTCCTTGGTATATGTTCTCGCCCAGAAGAAGTCCTTCTGCCGGGAGCCCTGCCGGTGCGGGTGCATCTTTTGCTCTCAGGACTTTGAGTTTGGGAGCGGCAAGGAGACGCGATGGAAAATGATAAATACTCGTTAACTCCCGGCTATTTAACGGGATGGATTTTTTCTTGTCGGGCATGCGAAATGAAAACTGATAAAGCAGCCTGTCGCGCTCTTTTCCACGGGCCGGTACGAGATTAAAACCATTTCCCCGCGGTTCGGAAAATTGTAAGAAGGCACTCGTAAGCTCTTTTAAAATCATCTCAGCTTCCTCCTCGCTTGCAGCCGAGGCAACCAGGCGAATGTTTGCGCTCATCATAGGAAAGCCCGACTTTTCTTCCACCAGTTTAATCAGCTCTTCATCAACGACGGGCCTTTCTTCAGGCGCTTTTTTGGTTTCGCCTTTGCCGGTTATTAAAAAGGAAGATGCTTCGGCAATTACTCCTCCCCATCCTTTTTTGGGTTTTTTAAGATCTTTTCCTTGACGAAGCGACTTTAAAATCTCTTTCAGATTTGCCCGAAAATCCGGAGGAGCTCTCGAGACGATAATTTGTAGAGCCGCTCCTTCGCCTTGTTTTTTTAATTTTGAAAATGCATTGGCAACGACCTCCAGAGGATCAGCATCGAGGCGGTGATAGGTCCGGATTGGGAGCGCAGGATTTTCGGCGAGCGTTGCGTAGGCAGCCGCATGACCCCCTTCGGGGTTGAATAAGTTGTAGTCATCGATTTTGACCTCCACGCGTGCATGAGGAAACAAACTTTGAAGTTGTTTTTCAAAAAGACGCGCGCGTCCTCGGGGCACAGCAACATAAAACGTGGTCTCTTCTCCTACCGACGGAAGCGCGAGCTCAAGCGCATAGCTTGCGCGCCCCCGAAACCACCCGCCCTCAAAAAGAGCGCTCATGCCCGTATAAAATTGCTCCATGATGGAGATTAAATCTCGAAAGGACGTCCCTTCTTTTTTGGCCTCAATCTCTTGCGGCAAAGTTACCTCATAGAGGATATGGTTTAAGATAGAGACGATGCGGCGGCGCTTTCGGAAATGGCTGATCGCGAAAAGCAGGAGGCCGCCTGCAATTAAAAACGTGATCCCGCTTACATAGAAAATAATTAAAAAAGAAGAAGAGATCATTTTATGCTTCGCGAAAGCTCTAAGGCGAGTCGGTCGTGAAAATCATCTAAGAGATGCGGGTTATTGAGATGGCGAGCAACATTTACGGCATTGAGAATTCCTTGCTTTTTGGAAATTGCCAGCAATTCTTCCACTTGTTTTGCATGCGGTTCATTTTCCAGACTAGAGACTGTTTCCTCGGCATCTTCAGAAAGAAGTGACGGCGTAACTACGGGCGCTTGCCCCGTGTATTCTCTTATGACCTCTTTTGCTGCTTCCTCTGGCTTTGTTTCTTTGCCAGTTTCTTTGAGCTCACGCTTTTTGGTTTCCAGTTGCTTTTCTAGCCACTGGATTTCTTCACCTGGATTCGTAAATGGTGACTCGGGTTTTGGCATGTTTTTATCATAACAAAAAAGAAGACATCCGGGTATAATGAAACTAATGCGCAACTCTACCTGTATTGCCGTTTTACTCCTTGCTGTCATGGCAGCACTTCTTTTTTCCTCTTCTTTGGGTGATTCGGCAACCATGGATGAGCTTGCACATATCCCGGCTGGTTACTCATATTTAACCCAGAAAGATTATCGCCTAAATCCCGAACATCCGCCGCTCGCTAAGGACTTGGCGGCACTGCCATTACTATTTCTTAATCTTCATTTTCCAACAGACGCAAAAGCCTGGAGTGAAGACATTAACGGTCAGTGGGACATGGGCCGCATCTTTTTGTATGAGTCGGGCAATAACCCGGATCAAATTCTTCTCTATTCCCGAATTCCCATGATGCTTTTGGCGCTTCTCTTTGGTTGGCTCCTTTTTTGCTGGGTGCGCCGGAGGTATGGGGGCAACGTCGCACTCTTTGCGCTTTTTTTCTTTGTATTCTCCCCTACCTTTATTGCGCACTCGCGTTACGTTACGACTGATCTTGCCGCAGCATTTGGTTTTTTCATTGGGATTATCACCTTTGTGGAATTTCTTGAAAAACAAAGCACGAAGCGTCTTTTGATTGCGGGTTTGTCTTTGGGTATAGCGCTCCTTTTGAAATTTTCTTTAATCCTTTTAATTCCGTTCTATCTTTTACTTGCAGCTCTCTGGGTCTTACTTTCCGGATTTGAGGGGTTACATTCTTTTGATAGCATGCGTCAGAAAATCACGCATCTTTTCTGGAAGGGCGCGCGCACAATCTTAAAATTGGGGGCTATTTTTGCGATTGCCCTTGTGTTGATTTTAGTCGTTTATCAATTTCATGTTTGGAATTATCCTCCGGAACGCCAGGTTCGCGATACGGACGCGCTTCTTGCGACATTTGGATTCCGGCCAGTAGTCGATTTAACAATTTGGACGGCAGATAAACCGATTCTTCGAGCGGGCAGCCAGTATCTTCTGGGATTTTTAATGGTGATTCAGCGCGCTGCCGGAGGCAACACAGCGTATTTTTTGGGTGATGTTTCGAACACCGGCTGGTGGTATTATTTTCCGGTAGGCTATCTCCTAAAAGTGCCGTTTTCCTTTCTTATTCTGGGAGCCATTGCGTTTTTCGTTGCACTTCGTTCTCTCATTCAAACTCGCCGGAAATCATTGAGGGTAGTTGTAGAGTGGATGCAGGGCAACTTCGCCTTAACAGCAAGCATTCTATTTATTGCGATCTACTGGATACAATCTATGCAAAGTCTTCTGAACATCGGGGTGCGCCATCTCCTTCCAACTTTTCCTTTTATCTACCTTTTGGTCTCGCGCGAGCTCGCCCGATGGCTCAAGAAGCATTCCTATCCCGATCCGCAAAATATCCGGGAGCGGTTGGCCGATCTCTACGGGCGCTATATTAAATCCTTGCCAAAATATCTCTTTGTAGGAATACTCCTTTTGTGGATGGTTCTTTCAATAGCGATCACCTACCCGCACTATCTTTCCTATTATAATGAGCTAGCGGGTGGAGCAACCAACGGGTATCGCTATATCGTGGATTCAAACTATGATTGGGGGCAGGATCTAAAACGCTTAAGAGATTTTGCGGGGGAAAATCAAATTGAGAAAATTGCCGTAGACTATTTTGGGGGCGGATCTCCTTCTTATTACTTAGGAGAAAAGTTTGAACCGTGGTGGTCGGCACGCGGAAAGCCGAACCCGGAAACCGGTGATCCTGAATGGTTTGCAATATCGGCAACATTCCGGCAAGGTGCGTTTGGCCGTCTGGTTCGCGGATTTGAACGAGCGCCTGAAGATTCCTATTTCTGGCTTCGGGACGCCGAACCTGTCTCCCGCGTCGGCTATTCAATATTTATTTATAGGTTTTGAGTAGATTTAGGCTTGACAAATTGTAAGTATATGCTATACTGAAACAGTATAGAAGGTCTTTTACATTGACAAAATCATGATCAATTGAAAGGGGTAAGTTATGTGTATACGACATTGGTTTTTTGGCTCTTTGGTAGGGTTTTTGGCAATCTCCTTTTTGGCAATTACAGGATGCGCCGGATCTCAAAGCAGGGGTCCAACCATTGACGGCTTAATTGGTAGCTGCGTATGGGTTTGCCCAACAAAGGAGCAACCCGATCCTCCTTGTCAGCCAGATGATAAGATATTTTTTTATGTCACACGGGTTGAATTCATCAAGCTGTCGAGGGAATGCGAGGCATTCCGAAAGGCCGTCAAAGATGGACGGTACCGAATTATCTCACGATTCCAGTAAGATGGCTTCAGCGTCATAACCCTCTTAAAGCCCTCCTTGTATAAGCAAGGAGGGTCTTTTTTATTTTCTGATTTGAATTTCTTTAATCAAAACCGTCGTGTAGGGCTGGCGGTGGCCTTTTTTCTTGCGATAGCGAGTTTTTGAGTGATATCGAAATACGATGACTTTTTTGGCTTTTTGGGTTCCTAAAAATTCCCCGTTCACGCGAGCGCCTTTTATTAGGGGATGACCAATCTCAAGGATTTTATCATCTTCGTAAAGCAGTACCTCATCAAATTTAATATCCTTGCCTTTGGCTGGAGTCGGTATTTTTTCTATATTGAGTTTTTGTTGGGGTCGGACTAGATATTGCTTCCCGCCCGCTCGAATTACTACAAATGGCATTGTGGCTCTATTTTACTCCCGAAGTTCCGGTTTGTCTAGGGTTTGAGGTTCAAAGCCGGGTGCGGACCCCGTGATGCGAAGCACGTCCTTATCAATCTTTCCAAGTTCTTTATAGGATATATTATACGCATTGACCGTTGTGGTAAGGTTATTGCCGAGGCGCGTCATGAATTGTTCATAGTTCGTTAAGTGCCGTCCTAGCTCCTCTACCCGTTTCCGGATTTCCTTGGCCGATTCTTCAATCTGAAGCGAGCGCAAACCCTGAAGCACGGTTTGCAAATAAGCCATGAAGGAGGTTGGCGAGACAATAATGACGCGTTTATCCCTAAACGCGTATTCAATGAGGTCTCGGGTATTGCTTTTGACCGCGCCCACCCGGTTAACTAAAAGATCATAATAAATCGCCTCCGAGGGAATAAACATGAATGCAAAATCCATGGTGTTCTCAGCGGGGCGGATGTATTTTGCAGTCTCATCAATGCGGTTTTTCAAATCCTGCTTAAATGTTTTTTCAAATACTTCGCGTTCCTGGGGATCGCGCGTCTCCAAAATCCGATTATAATTTTCAAGCGAAAACTTTGAATCAACGGGAAGCATTTTTCCCTTATCAAGAAAAATTACGGCGTCCACCATCTCGCCATTACTAAATGCATACTGCATTTTAAACTGGTTTGGCGGCAACACGTTTTTTAGTACAGTTTCTAAATAATACTCTCCCAAAATGCCGCGTTGTTTCGGGTTCTTGAGAATATCTTGTAGTGATTGCAATTGATCGGCAAACGATACCACTTGTTTATTGGTTTCATCCAGGCGCGCCAGGCGCTCTGTAACATCACGGATGATTCGAGTGCTTTGGCCAAACTGTGTTTGTATGGCCTTGGTAGACTCACCCAGCTTCCTGTCCAGCGTCCGTGTAACCTCGTTGAGCTGGTTTTGCAGCATTAAAAAAGATTTATCGTCTGGGCGCTCTTTCTTTCGTATATATCCTAAAACGATTGCTCCTGCAAAGAAGCCTCCAAGAATGCTTACGGCGATAATGATAAATTCATTCATGAGCTTAGAATAGCGATTCTAACACGAGAAATGCAATATAAATTGCAATTAAGATAAGGCCCTCTTTTCGGGAAATATTGGTTCTGCGGTATACAAAGATATTAAACAAAATAAACGCAATGATAAAGGCTCCGATCACGAAAAAGAATTGTCCCATTCCTGTAATGACGATGGGATGGATAATACTGACAAGTCCAATAATAAACGTGGCATTAAACGCAATCGAACCTAGAGCGTTCCCTACCGTCATGGAACCGTGCTTTGAAAGAGCTGCTCGGATGCCGAATGTGAGCTCGGGCAGGCTTGTTCCTAAGGCTAAAAAGATAATCCCAAAGGAAAGCAATCCAATCGAGAAGAGGTCTGCTAATTGTTTTCCGGACCATACCAGGGCGGCCGAGCTTACAAGCAAAACGGTGATTGCGGCCGCAAAGTAAAAAAGATCATGTGTGGTTTTTCGTAATTTCCAAAGACCCTTGGGTTTTTGATTTACCACGCGTGTAAAGTACTCTCGTTCCCCCATTACATGCCAAAGGTAGGTAAAAAATGAAATAAGTAAAACTAACCCGTCCGCTCGTGAGATAACTCCATCAGAACCCAAGAGAAACGGCAGAAGCGACAGGAAAAAGATAAACCAAAAATTCTTCCGCGAGATTTTACTCTCCACTTCCAGGGTGCCGTGGATGAGAGTAACCACGCCGATGATAAGAGTAATGTTCAAAAGGTTCGCACCCAGAACATTGCCTAGGGATAATATCGGCACCCCGCTTACCGCTGAGGTGATCCCTACGAAAAGCTCGGATATTGAGGTTGCAAAACTCATAAAAATGAAAGCCACTGTATATTCCGAGAGCCGAAAAAGACGCGCAAGGCCTGTAAGCGCAGAGATCAAAAGAGCGCTTGAGCGAACCAAGAAGAACAAAGACGCCAAAAATACAACAATCAAAAGTATAGTCATGCTACAGCTCTATTTTATGATTTAGTGCGCGTCCGATAAAGTACCATTTTGAAAGCTCGATGACAATCAAGTTAAAGATGCCAATTCCCGCCAAAATCAAAAGAGTGGAAGGCGTGGGGGTAACAATTCCCAAAAGGCGCCTCAGCGGGTCTACATAAAGCGCTGCGGCAAGTAGCGTTAAACTAAAGCCGAGTGCAAACAGTAAATAGCGGTTGCTGAACGGATTGATCTTCCACAAGGGTCGCCTTAGGCTCTTGAAAGAAAAAGCAAAAAATAATGTACCCAAGGTGACCCCTACAAACATAATGGTTCGGATATTTTGTATTGGAACTCCGCGATAGAGCAAAAACAAAAAGACCAAAAAAAGAAAAAACGATGTAATAAGACCTACCCCGAAAATAATCCAGAGCATCTCCGGGGTAAGAATTTTTTTCGAGGAATGAACTTTTGGATCTCTGGTGAGCACATCAGCTTCTTTGGGCTCAAAAGCTAACGCAAAATTCATAAATCCTCCTTGGGCCATATTTGCCCAAAGAATTTGGCCAGGTAAAATCGGAAGAGGCAGGCCAAAGATAAGGGCGCCTGCGATTAACACAATTTCACTAAAGCTGGTGGCTAGGAGATAGGTAATAATTTTTCTTAGGTTGTCTAGTATGATTCTTCCTTCTTCAATTGCGCGTACAATTACGCTCAAGCTGTCTTTTGTTAAAACAAGATCGGCCGATTCCTTAGCCACATCCGTGCCTGAGCCCAACGCAATTCCTATATCTGCGCTTCGTAGGGCCGGTGCATCATTGACGCCGTCCCCAGTCATTGCAACAATCTCGTCATTATCCTGCCAAGCTTTTACAATATCCATTTTTTGATGCGGCAGGACACGGCTAAAGATCGAAACTTCGCCTACGAGTTTTCTAAGCTCTTCAGGCTTTTTATTTTCAATATCCGAACCCTCAAGCATTTTGTACTCGTTTTTCTCTACAAGTCCGCTTGCGCGAGCCACGGCCTCAGCAGTTGCGCTGTGATCCCCAGTCACAAGTACAATTCTCAATCCTGCGGCTTTTGCCTCCTGAATTACTTCTTTTACGTCTGGGCGCAAAGGATCATGAAAACTGATAAGTCCTAAAAACGTAACGTTGTCAAATACCCGATCTTTGGTACGCGCGATTTCTTTCCACGTTCCTTCCCGCATGCCGACCCCGATGACGCGCGCACCCCTACGGGTAGCTTCTAGATACGCATCCGCGAGTTTATTTTTTTGTTTTTGGGTAAGGGGTTTATTTTTTTTTCCAATTCTAACCCTGCGCGACATTTCAAGCAGGGTTTCTGGCGCACCGGCCACATAGAGACGGTTTTTATGATTTGTTTTATGGAGTGAGGCGCTAAATCTACGCTCTGCATCAAACGGTAAAAAATCAATCCGAGGTTCCTGGTCTAAGAGTTCATGTGGCTTAATTCCAGACTCAATCCCCGCAAGGAGCAAGGCTTTTTCTGTAGGCCGTCCGCGTACTCTCCATTGCTCAAGTGCGTCTTCTGGATTTTCAATGAAAGCGCCGGAAGAGAAAATTCCTGCTCGAAGCACCTCCAGGATGGCAGGACTTAGGTCTTTTTTAGCATGCCCCGCGAGTGTCTCCTGGGCAGTAACAATAGAAGCTACGCTCATCTTGGCTTGCGTTAAGGTACCGGTTTTATCGGTAAGAATCACACTGGTTGAACCAAGCGTTTCGACTGCGGTTAGCTTTCGTACGAGCCCTCCTTTTTTAAGAATTCGGTGCATCCCGATTGCAAGGACAACGGTTACGGCTACGGGTAGTCCTTCTGGGATTGCGGCAACCGCCAGGGCAACGGTTATTAAAAACATTTCTGAAAACGGCTGTGATCGCGCCATCCCCAACGCAAAGATAAGGATCGAAAAAACACCAACTGTTCCCCCAATCCAGTGCGCAAGCCGTTTTACCCCTCTTTGAAATGGTGTTGCAATTTCTTTTTCTTCGGCGACCAAAAATGCAATTTTACCAAGCTCACTCGAGTTACCCGTAGCAACCACGACGGCTTTTGCCCATCCTTCAGCGATCAGTGTTCCCATCCATACCATATTGGTTCGTTCTGTAATCTGTTTTTTTTCCTCAAGCACCTGAGGATTTTTTTCCACACCTGCCCACTCACCTGTCAAAGCCGCTTCATTGGTCTCAAGAGTCTTTACCTCAAGAAGTCGCGCATCGGCCGGTACTCGGTCCCCGCTTTTGAGTAAAATGATGTCGCCGGGCACAAGGAGGGCGGCATTTACTTCTTGCTGTTGGCCGCCCCGAATGAGTGTTGTAGAGCTTTTAACGGAGGCGCGTAATTTTTCAAATGCTTGTGAGGCGCGTCCTTCTTGATAGGCGCCGATCGCGGTGTTGATGATAAGCGCAATAAAGATAATAATGGCATCGGAATAGTTGGTCAAAATCAATGATACAAAACCCGCAATAATTAAAATAAATACGAGCGGACTTTTGATTTGCTGCCAGATGATTTTGTAAAATCGCCCCGTGGTTTCTTTTTCTAATTCGTTCGGCCCGAATACACTTGCGCGCGCTTTTGCCTCGCTGAGCGCGAGACCTTTTTCGGCGTCCGTTTCAAGTATCCGAACGATCTCGTGTCCGTCCAATGCGTGCCAGGGATATTTTTCCATCTTTTCATTTTACCATGCTCAAAACCCCATCCAAAACCGCCATGGTTTTTTGGCCCAGCTACCTGCATACTCAACGCCGATTCTGGGTCCGCGTTTGATCGCGAAGCAGGTTTTGTGTCCGGATAGATTGTGCAGGCGCGAATCATCCTCGAACCACAAATCGGGCCGTCGTTTGATCGCGGCGACTCCGGCTGGCAGTGGGGTCCTCAGTTTGGCCCGGAGGGCCTTTAGAGATGGAGGGGCGGAGCCGCGAGTAAATGATGGCCCGATTACTAAATCCTTTCCATGAAACGCTTTATTAATATGTAAGAATTTAGAAACTCTGCCTGGCCCTTTAATACATTTACCAGGCACACAAATACCACGAATTAAAACCGCTGAAGGAAAATTTTCTTTCTCGGTTACAATATTGAAACAATAATGCATTCCGTAGATCAAATACACATATGCGTGTCCTGCTTCCCAAAAAAGAACCTCGGTCCTAGCAGTCCTGCCGCGCGATGCATGACATGCTTTGTCGTTGCTGCCGATGTATGCTTCGGTTTCACAAATAGCGGCGCGGATTTCTTTGCCGCGCCATCTACGAATGATGGTTTTACCAAGAAGATTCTTTGCTACCCAAAGCGTTGGCCTTTGAAAAAATGACCGAGGCAATGGTTTCATTCCAACTCTCTTGATACCAACGAGATGAATTTTTTTACTGGAAAAATCCATTATACTGGAGAGATGTGGCTTTTAGAGGTGGTGCCCATATCGTCTTCGGTCCTAAAAGATAATACGCTTACTTACTTTACCACACGAGAGGTTAAGGAGGGCATGGTAGTACAAATCCCGTTAAGAAAAAAAATGGTGAGCGCACTGGTTCTAAGAACCGATAAACTTTCCACAAAGAAGGCAGATATAAAGAGGCAAAACTTTCAGTTAAAAAAGATAGAGAAAATTATCTCCTCGGCCTTCTTGAGCCCTGCATTTTCTAAAATGCTAGACGATCTTACTCGTCACTTTTTGGTTTCTCGTTCGTCCCTCCTTCATTTTTTTTTACCGAAGGCGATTCTGGAGAAAGAAATAACGTATCGCTCTCGACAGGATTTCCACGAGCGAAAAACATCTTCCCCCCCGGGCGTCCGCCTGCCGGACGGACAAGGAAAAATTTCCTGTTATCAGGCAGATTGGGCCTCCAGAATGAATTATTACAAAAGCCTGATTCGTGAAGCTTTCGTGAAAAGACACTCTACTATTCTCCTATTGCCAACGCAATCGCTTGCCCACGATACGTTTTTAAAAATTAACCAGGGGCTTGAGGATCGTTCATTTCTTCTTCATGGTGACCTTCCTCCAAAAATTTTGGCAAAAACCTGGCAGCAGATTTTAAGTTCTTCCTCGCCGGTTGTAGTGGTAGGAACCGTCATGACTCTTGCGATCATGCGTTCGGATGTCGCACTTTTGATTGTCGAGCGAGAATCGTCTGAAGAGTATTATCACAGCCGGCGCCGGCCGTTTTTTGATGTCCGCTACGGCGCCCAAAGCCTTGCCCGTCACCTCGGTCTTCATCTTGTTTGGGGGGATTTGGTTTTGCGTCTGGGCAGAGAGGGAACAAATCCTTTTTTGCCACCATCGCGAATATTATCATCTGCAAAAAATCGAATCATTGACGCCGCAAGTCGCGCACCGTCTACGGGATTTAACGCACTTTCTGCGGAATTTGTTAGCTATCTGAGGAATATTTTAAATCAAGGAGAATCAGTTGTTTTAATCACTCACCGCCGAGGCCACAGCTCATCTACATTGTGCCAGGATTGCGGTCGGGTTCTTACATGCCCGAACTGCACTAGTCCCTGGGTGATTCACGAAAACCGATTTCTTTGCCATCACTGCTTGCGACACGAGGAGATTCCGGAACGCTGTCCTCACTGCAACGGCTGGCGCATTTCTAGCTACGGAGTGGGGGTTGAGAAAGTTGGAGAAGAGGTGAGGCGGCATTTCCCCCATATTACTCCTTTTCGTATGGACACCGATGTGGTGCGTTCTGTCAAAGACGGTGTGGAAATTAAGCAAAAATTTCTTATGCGTGGAGGAAATATTTTAATAGCTACTGAACTTTTTTTAAATTTTTTCCAAGAGCCGGTTCCTCATATCGGTGTTGTCACTATGGACGGACTTCTCTCAATCCCGGATTACCGGATGCATGAGCGGATGATGAATATTCTTCTGCGTCTGCGCGCGCTCTCTCTAAAAAGTTTTGTGATTCAAACTCGCGTTGCCGCGCATCCTTTATTTTCTTATGCCGTTTCTGGTAATCTATGGGGGTTTAAAGAAACCGAGCTTGCCGAAAGAAAACGACTCGGTTATCCGCCTACAGTGGACCTGATTAAAATAACGATTGAGGACCCGGACCGAGAGCGCGTGCTGCGAAATGTCTCGAGTGTTGTAAAAATTCTAGGAGAATGGCAGCCCATGGATTTTTCTGCATTCACTGCGAAAATTAGAGGACAGTTTCGTTGGCATATCTTGTTAAAGCTTGAGCGCGGCAGTTGGCCTACAAAGCATTTGAAGCTACGAGAGATTTTAAAAAATTTCCCCCCGTCATGGAAGATTCAAGTAGATCCGCCAAGCCTTTTATAGACCCCTACAGTTGGCAGCAGGTTTATATCCAAGTTTTTCAGCCTCTTCTCGGGAGGAAAATTGAATTTTATTTGCCTCTTTAATCCTAGATGCTCCCGGACACCAGGGGAAATGGTATTTGTCACTATTTTTAGAGCCGACCAGAAATTCGGACCTGCTGCGGGTGTCGCTGTGGACGGGTGCGGCAAATTTAACATTTGGGTTTGCGACCTCTTTAGGGTAGTCAATCCGAAGTGGTATTTTCTGTCCGCCCAGCGCTGAGAGGCGTCCCAACCCAAAACCAATGAGTGCGACAAAAATAAAACTCACGGCAATGACAAGATCGCCCTCATTCCCTGTTATCCACGATTTGACTCTTTGTAGTTTTTCGGGTAACATGAATGAATATGGCGCATACTAAAGCCCAAGGGGCTGCGAAAAATTTAAGGACTTCAAAACCAAAATATTTAGGTGTTAAACTTTCGGACGGCGGGGCAGCCAAGGCAGGCAGCATTATTATCCGTCAGCGGGGACTGCGATATTTGGCTGGCAAAAATGTCGGCATCGGTAAAGATCATACACTTTTCGCCCTTACTTCAGGCCGGGTAACTTTTCAAAAAAAACGAAAAACCCGCTTTGATAGAAAAACTCTTACGAAGAGCGTTGTAAGCGTGCTTTAGCGGAGCGCAGAAATTCTCGAAAGAGTGGATGCGGTCTCATCGGCCGCGATTTTAGTTCCGGATGGAACTGCACGCCTACGAAAAAGGGA
>JADFMT010000022.1 GCA_022563755.1 Patescibacteria group bacterium
AAAAAACCAATCTTTCCGAAAGCTGTCAGATCTAGCGAAGGGATCTTTACAATTTTAAAAACTCTCTTGACATCATAGTATTCAAATGGATCATTCTTTATAGGATTAAACCTCCACGGCACAACCAACTCAATTTCTGCCCCGTTATCAGCAAACGCCTCACACGTTTTCATGATTTGGATACCATGTGCTTTTTCAGTGGGAATTCGGGCATTCGCAATATAGATTAATTTCATTCTACTTGGTCAAAAAAACATAATAACCACTAACCTGTTTGCCCCTTGTTTTTTTAAACATTTTATCTAATGCGCGAGCGAAATAGACTAAAATTCTTACTTTCCCTAATGAGCTTATACGAAACCATGTTTCAACAGCTCCTCGAATACTCTGCACTTCCATATATGAAAAATCCTTAAAGAGAAAAGCCAGAAAATCTCTGGTAAATCTCCAGTAGTCTCCATAATAACCTTTTTCTGCATGGTAATAGTAGAGAAATGGCGCATAGATAAACCCATAACCGTTCGGTTTTAAAACTCTGTGAATTTTTTGACAAGCTCTTATAGGATTTTCAATATGCTCCAATACAGAAATGCATAAAATTGCATCTTGGGAATCATCTGCAAACGGCAAATTGTGAATATCGCCCACGATGTCAGGATTATAATCAGGAACAGGATCAAGAATCTTATATTCAACTTTTTCTAAAAAAGGTAAAATCCACTCGTGAGAGCTATCATATCTATTTCCTCTTTTTTTAGAGATTCGTAAACCTCCTCCAATATCAATAATGGATTTCTTATCACTAAATATTTTTTTTATTTTTTCTCTAAAAAATTTATCCCGGGATGTCATTTCTCTAAAATAAAAAAGTGGTGATATTGGTTTTCAAATGGAATAAATTCTTTGATAATAGAAAAATATTTTCTTATCGTCTTTCTAATTCGTCGTTGAGGGAAGCTTTTTTTTCCGATCTCCCAATGATGCTGCCCATTAAACACGTGCTTTTGAGGATACGGAATCTTGAATGCAATTTGAATGCGACGTAGAAATGGTAGTTTAAGTAAGAACAGAACCGGCGGTCCAAAATGAGGCAGACTAATAACAACATGTTTTTTTGAGACCCGTTTAAGCTCTTGAAGGGCTAATTCAAAGTGCTCAAAAGGTAAATGCTCTAGAACTTCGAAAGCGCATACAGTATCAAATGAACTGTCCGTAAACGGAATTTTTGTTACATTCCCAACAACATCCGGATGTAAATCATCTGCCACATCTAAAGACGTATAAGAAATATTTGTGTTACTCTTTAAATAACCCATCAAAACTCCCTCCCCAATTCCCACCTCTAGTAAAGTACTGGGGTTTACCTCGAGTATCTCCCTTATCTGGTAATAATAGCTCGCCCACCGATCTTCTCTGGTATACTTACCAAAAGCATAGACTATTTTATCTCCTTGTTTCATTGAAGCTCCTTTATGAGTCTTTTAACAATGCGCTCTACTCCGCCTCGAGACACCGCTTGAGATACTAAAAATTTCTTGAGTTCATCTAAATCAGGACGAATAATTATCTTTTCAATTTTTTCTGCCAAATCTTCAGAATTGCGCTCTTTAAAAATTAGGTCATGGGCATAGACACCAAAATAATCAGCAAACCCTTTATTTGAAACAAGCGTTGGTACACCAGCTGCCATAGATTCAAGTACTACCTTATCAATACCCCCTGTTGGAGTAAGATTGACAGAAAGATCATTTTCCCAATAGAACGTATGCATATCTTTATTTGGGATGACTCCAATAAATTTTACTTGTTCTTTGATGCTCTTTTGAACAACAAGTCTTTTGAGTTTTTCAAAATAACGAAGATCGTCCTCGGATGATGGAGCGCCAACTATATTCATAATAAAATCAATATTCCTTGATTTTATTAAAGAAGCCGCCTCAACCAAGATGTCCTGATTTTTTATCGGCGTTATCCTTCCGACGCTAATGATGCGCAGAGGTTTGTGAAAAGCTCTACGAATTCTATCTGGATTTTTGAACTGTTCGATATCAATACCGTGCCCAATAATACGAATCTTACTACTCTTCAATCGAAAACTCTCTCGAGCAGCCGTAACAATGTGATGAGAAAACCTTTCTGCAATCCAAAGCTTAGGATTAACTTGCCGATGTGTATACCACAAAACTAGCTTCTTTCTCCATAATCGCCATAATACCCCGCCAAGGATCATATATTCTGGATTCATATGTATAAACACGGCTTCATAATTGTGTCGTTCATTCCAAATATAGCGGTAAAAATTGAATAGGTATTTTAACCGGGAAGCGCCGGTTTCTTTGCCAAGCGAAAGAATTTTAATATTTCTTGGTAATTGATATTCCCCCTTTTGGAGACAGATAACAATAATCTCTTCGCAGTGTTTCGCGAACTCTTCAAGCCAACGATGAAAAAAACCGAGCACATCATCCTTGAGATCAACCTTTTGAGTTATAATGAGTAATTTCATAAACAGTTCTGCCAACTCTCTTTGTAGCGCTGCAAATAGTTTTCTTTAGTTATAAACTTCAATGGATTTGACGGTAGTAGCTCTCCTTTTATGGCTTTAAGAAGCTTTTCTTCTAAATCCCTGATACTATCCATATCAAAGATATTTTCTTCAGGAAGTATATCATGCGCAATACCGACATCGGTTGAGAGGATATTACATCCGGCTGCAGCGGCTTCCACAAGCGTCATTCCATATCCTTCATAATGGGACGTAAGCAAAAATAAATCAGTGGTTTTATAATAGGAAACCACATTATTGGTCCACCGCTCTATCTTTATATTATCTTCTAATCCATAATCTTTAATCATTGATTCTAGATAGTTTCTTGCAGGGCCATCACCGACAATCAAAAGCAGTGTTTTTGGATGCCGCTTGATAACTTCAGACATACTTTTAATCGCAAGCGTAATATTCTTCTGAGGAAGAACAAGGCGTGATACCATTAAAATAATAAAATTATACTCATGATATTTCTGATGCAGGTCAAATGAAGGAATGGTACTGCGAATCTTCTCGATATCAATAAAAATCGGCAAAATTATTGGCTCAGATTTTAATCTATAACTCTTAGCCTTCAGTGATTCTGCGATGCGTCGATGAACTACACGAACGCCATCGGCATGTGGAAGCAAAAAACGCGCCATCAAAACGCGCAT
This sequence comes from Patescibacteria group bacterium, assembly GCA_022563755.1. Lineage (GTDB taxonomy): Bacteria > Patescibacteriota > Minisyncoccia > HO2-45-28 > HO2-45-28 > JADFMT01. The sequence continues at coordinate 3,205 of JADFMT010000022.1, forward strand.
CCGATCAAAAAACGAATCTTTTTTGAAATAAGGATGTAAAAAATCTACATGAATTTGCAATTGAAGCGGTATATGAAACTTTCTTTTTAAAAAATAACCAACCGCTCCGGTCTCAAATGGATCTTGGCAAGTTATCAGAGAATTTCGAACTTCGAGATGATGTTGGCGTATGACTCGCTTTGCGATTCTATAGGCATCAAAAATATAAAACCATTTAGAACGTGAGTTTGTGGCATACAAAAAGATATTATTAAAATGTTGATCCTGAAAACCTCCTTTTGAAAACACTATGATATACAGCTCTTCTACAAACTTTCCATAGGAAGCTATCCTCATTGCCACCTCAGAGTTTCTATCGCCTATTTTACGATCTCTACTTATCATGAGTACTTTCATATTTATGCCCAATATCTTAAAACGAAAACGGTCAAAGGTCAAATCGCTGTACCCCTTCTCTAAAGAGAAAGCAGGCAGAAAACATTAGAATCTTCATACAGTTTTTAACTTGTTCAGAATTTTAGACATCCCTAAAATAAAGAATTTATAAGTGCGATGTTCTTTTGAACTAAATTATCCCATGTATATTGATAAGCAGTTTTTTGCGCCTGATGACCAAGTTGCAAAGCCAGCTCTGAATCAGATAATAACTTTATGATAGATTTTTCTATCTCTTCCTGATTATTATATTCTACAAGTATCCCATTTATTCGATTCATAAACTCTGGATTGCCCCCACTAGAAGTAGTAATGATACTCTTTTTTTCAGCCATTGCCTCAAGAAGTGTATTTGACATGCCTTCATAGAAAGTATTGAGTATAAAAACATCTGTGATAGTATATAATTTCTTTTTTTCTTCTTTGTCTGTTATTTTTCCAAGAAACAAAACTGAATTTTTAATACCGAGTTTGTTTGCAAGCTCTTTTAACACAACCTCTTGCGGACCATCGCCCACAATTAACAACGTGGTATCCGGAAACCGAGCGGTGACGTGCGGCATCATCTTTATTAAAACTTCTATACCTTTCCAAGGCGCAAGACGAGCCATCGTCATAATAATCTTACCCTTTAATCCTAGTTGATCTCTAAAAGCATAAGGATTAAATTTTTTTAACTCTGGAAAAATCTGAACTGCATTATTGATAACAACTACCTTTCCTGTATCTATGCCAATTGTCTTCACTAACCCTTTAAGAAATTTACAATCTGTAATTATTCTATCTGCCCCTTTAAGAATCTGGGTCCTTAGAAATTTACGAATGGCGGCTTTTATTCCACACCATTTTTTCTGGAATGTAATAATATCACATTTAGTTTCTCCCTGATTAAACAAGGTCTCCCATGCAGAATCTCCTGTAAAACGCAAAATAAGAGGCTTTCTTAGTATCTTGCCTGCAATCAACGAAGATAGCCCGTGGGTATAAGTATCAAGAGTGTAGATAAGATCAGCTTTTAATGATGCACGGAAAACCTGCAAAAAAACAAGCATACCACGAAGAGGTTGGGGAACGCATAAGGACGCACGAGTCACAGGATAACTTCGATACACATCATCATCTCGACCAAAAGTCAACACCATACAGTTATATTTTTTTTCAACTAATCTGGGAATGAGATTCGTTAGTACCGTTCCAGGCCCCCCTAAGGCCGGGGGGAATATTCCCGTAGTGAACAAAATAACAGGTGGTTTTTTGTAATGTGTCTTAAGCATTGATTTTATATCTTATAATATATGTAAAAATAGCGTAGCAATTAAAATTTTCATACGAACATTAAACGATGAAAAATGCGCCCCATGGAATGAGCGACCTTTTCCCAAGGATAACTCTCCTCTATCAGATTTTTACTGTTTGTAGAAATCGTTTTTCTTAAATCCGAATTGTATAAAAGACGCTTGATCTGAAAAGCCAAATCTTTAGGATCATCCATCTTGCAAAAAAGTCCGGTTTTTCCGTGTTCTAAAAAATCAGGAATCCCCCCGACATTCGTAGCCACAATCGGAAGTCCTGTAGCCATTGCTTCCAAAAATGCTGATCCCAACCCTCCGAGCGCGAAGGACGTGCAAATACATGCGATGCTGCAAAGTAATATACTAAATCGTGATGATTCACATGACCAAGAAAATGAATCCTTTTTTCAATCTCCAATTTTTTTGCCAATTCTCTTAGGTTTTCTTCTTCTGGCCCATCACCGGCAATAAAAAGACGCCCTTCTGGGATTTCTACCATTGCCTGAATGAGTACATCTACAGCGTTTTTGTGTACCAAACGCGAGGCTGTAATCACAATTTTTTCGTCTTTAATACCGAACCGAGAACGCAATTTTTGAATCTCACCGGAAGAAATTTTCCTTGCAAATACACCCTGATCAACTCCATTCGGCACTACCTCTATGTTGTTTGGATCAGCGCCCATCGTTATAGCTACATTTTTCAAATAAACACTGATAGCCTGAATCCGATCCGCAAGAGGAACAATTTTTTTAAACCAAAATCCCATAAGACCGATTTTCCCTTTCGTTAAATACTCCTCTGGATCTCCTTCCTGAAGAGTTAATAAAAACGGAATGCTAGGATTATATTTCTTAAGAAAATAAGCAGCGATACTGCCAAAAGATACCATCATACCCCACAAGAGTGGTTTGTATTTATTATTTTGTATCTTGTATTTTTTTATGAGGCGACGTGCTTTCAAATAACCCAAAAAGGGAAGAAAATATTTATCGATGGGCAAACCGAATCCCAAACGATATACTTCCACTACTCCTAACCGCTCATAGCGAGGAAAAGACGGCTTAAAACGAGCTGTAAACAAGGTGAAATCAAAATCATTAGGCAATCGATCTGTGATTTCCTTTATAGCCAATTCCGCACCTCCGACCATTGGTAAATAGGCCGTGGAAAAAATAAAGACTTGTGGTTTTTGCATTTTCCTTTATTATGAAATAGTTTTTACTTATGGTCAAGCGTAAAAAAATTCTCTATCTTATCACTAAATCGGTCTGGGGAGGGGCCGGAAAATATGTATTTGACCTCGCAACCCATGCTCCTTCTTCGAATTTTGAGGTGAAGGTGGCGGCGGGAAAACGAGATGCGCTTGCAAAAAAACTTTCTGCTCAAAATATTGATTATTTCGAAATCAAAGGATTGAACCGCGACATCAAATTATTCGGCGATGTTATTGCTTTCCTGCATATTCTCCAAATTCTTTTTAAGACAAAACCCGACATCCTTCATGCCTCGAGTCCGAAAGCAGCCGGTCTTGGCGGGCTTGCATTTTTAATCTATAAATTCTTAACTTTTCGTTTTGATGCAAGGAGTATTTATACCATTCACGGATGGGTTTTTAATGAACCTCGGTCTGGCTGGCAGAAATTCATACTGCGAAATGCATCACGCCTTATCTGCTTTTTTTATGACCACATTATTGTACTTGCCCAATCTGAATACGAAATCGCAAAGCGTCTCTGGATTTTACCTACCCACAAAATGATCGTAATCCATAATGGCATTGATCCAAAAAGTATAGATTTCCTTCCGAGAGAGGAAGCATATAGAAAACTAATAGAAATACACAATATGTCGATAGATCGACATATTGTCATTGGAACCATTGGAGAGTTTACAAAAAATAAAGGATATCACTATCTCATTGATGCAATAAAACTACTACAAGCTACAAGCTACGAGCTACGAGCTATATTAATTGCCCGGGGAGAGGAAAAATCAAATCTCAAATCTCAAACCTCAAATTTAGGGTTAGATGAGACGGTCTTTTTTATTGAAAATCTATCACCTGCAAGCCCTTATCTTAAAGCATTTGATATCTTTGTCCTTCCCTCGTTAAAAGAAGGGCTTCCGTATGTCTTGCTCGAAGCGGGGCTTGCCCAACTACCCGTCATCGCAACCGATGTGGGCGGCAATACGGACATTATTGAGCATGAAAAAACCGGCCTTTTGGTGCCGGCTGCAAACTCTGAAGCATTAGCAGAAGCAATCAAACGACTGCTAAATGATGTCAATTTACGCCAGACTCTTGCTCAAAATCTCCGCGAAAAAATCCTTCGCAAATTCTCCAAAAAAGAAATGCTACAAAAAACCTTTGCGCTTTATAAAAAGATAACTGAGGGCAGAAAGAAGACCGATTCCTAAGGCAGCTGCAAACCACGGCATTGATCCCTTAAAGAACGAATTTCTTTTGGGTAAAGTTTTAACCGAAGCAAGATTTTGTTCGCTAGGTTCCTTTTTGATCAAAATCGAGTCCTCTCCAGAAGATTTCTGTGCGACCGGTGCAAAAGAGGCCGGTAAAACAGTTCTAGAAGATCGAGATGCCCTTGCAACAAAACGCGCACTGCCCGGACTTTCAAGACCGATTTTTGCCTTACCTTGAATATTATGAAAACTTTCGTTTTTATTAACTTCGCCGCTATATCGAAATTCTTGGACTAATTTGCCGTTTGGATAGAAAAGAAACGCTCTACCAAGTGATAAAAAAGCAATACCAGAAATTTCATAGGGAATCACGGTATGGACACCTGTTAAAATCTTTGTGCCTGCAGGCAAAGAATAGGTAAGTACCCCGCTTCCAAAACTCCAATGAGAAAGATCAATATCAAACTCTGAATCATTGGCAAGTTCAATCCAACCACCAACACCGGGCTTTAGCTCAGAGATCGCAATGGGAGCTGGGATTGCAGTCACTTTAATCCTGCCAGCTGCCGAAATTTCTCCAGTAGAGACATTCAAATCCACATTATAGGTCCCGGGATACTGATACGTATGAATAACCACGCGTCCGCGCACCAGACTCCCGTCGCCAAAGTTCCATAAAAAATCAGCGCCTGTAAGCGGTTCATTTTTAAAACCTAGTGCGTTTCCTTCAAACTTCGTTGCAGCACCCACGACAACCACTCGATCATATCCTGCGTCCACCATAATTTTTTTCTCTGTGGTTTGAACGAGCTTGCTTGCGGGACTGTTAGAGATCGTTGTAGGCTGATCTTGAGTTAAGGGTTGTTGTTCTAAAGTTTGATTTTCAAAAATGCCTGTATTTTGCGCTTTTGGCGTTGCTCGCGCCGTAACCCAACCAGACGACGTTCTTTGAAGCGTCTCTTTTGTTTCGTTATCTCCACCAATTTCCCATTTATTCGATCCGTCTACGCGGTCAACTTCAGCACCTAAAGCATTTTTTAAAATCAAAATCTCACCGGCATTCGAGAGTGCACCCGTATAAATACAATCAGCTGCGATATCCACGACGGTCGCGTCATTCGTTCTCTCGAGTAAAAAATAACTACCCGCAGTTAAAATGGTATTTGTACAATTCTCCGGACCCAGAATAATATTTGGTTTTTCGTCTGTTGCTTGTAAAATCCACCCGGAAAGATCAACGGATTCGCTTCCGGTATTCTTGAGCTCGATCCATTCATCATTCGCATCCTGCAATGAAGTACCTCCATTATTGCTTCCCATCCACGCGACTTCATTAATCACCACGGAAGCGAATGCTACAATCGGCAACGCAAAAAGTACAAGAAAAATAAGAATCAAAACTAGTCTCATTATTCAAACCTTATACTTTCTCCGGGTTTAATGATCTTTGACGTATTCTTTTTCTCTGAACCTTCATCGCTCTCTTTCTCTTCGAGCGACTCTTTTAGGATTTGTCGTAGCTGGGACAGACGATCATCTTTATTCGTATCTTTTTTAATTCTGGTCTTGAGCTCTTTTAAAGAAAGGGGTCGCTGGGATTCTACCCTCTTCACTGCGATCTCTCCTTGTTTGATGGGCGGTACGCCCGAAGAAGAAAATCGTTTAGGTTTTGGTACGCCCGCCGGCGGCCTACGAGGCGCTTCTGCAAACGTCCTCTCTTTGGCCTCGGTTCTTTTGGGTGCGTCAAACTCAATTCCCAACTCCTCGAGTCCTCCACCCATTTCTTCGCGCTCTCTCTTGACTCCGGGAAGCGGTCTAAGTGGCCGCAGCTCACCTGCCTCGGTCTTTTTCAAACATTCTGAACAATAGATTGGTCGGCGCCCATCGGGTTTAAAGATCGTGTAGGCGGTTTTCTTGCAAATCCAGCAAGGTGTCTCAAACCTTTCAGTCCCCCGCCCGCGACCCATAATAGTCCCAGTTCCTTCTGGGCTAACCCCTTGTACCGCAGAACTCCATGTCCGAATCCCTTCTTCAACTTCCATAACGCTCCGGGCATAACGGCTCCGGGAAGCATCAACAACATGCTCTCTAGTGGTCATCTCTGCGGTTGTTGCAAGGGGTGGAATCGTAACAGCCGAGAAGGGACGCGATGTCATGCCATTTACCATCAATTTCAAATAAATATTGTAATTAGGCAAACACACCAAATCCTGGACACTAAATTCCGGTGTAAATTCTTTTTCTAAGAACTCCGCATCCGCTGCTCCTACGCGGAAAATAATCATTGTTCCTACGTTCCCAAAAATGGAATCGCGCACTTTTGTGGTCGTATCTGTAACCAGCTGCCCTATATATTGATGCGCAAGAATAAGGTCAAGGCGATATTTGCGCGCTTCAGAAAGGATGGATGCAAACGCCTCGGTTGCAAAATTCTGAAATTCGTCTACATATAAATAGAAGTCGCGCCTCTCTTCCTCTGGAAGCCGTACCCGCTCCATGGCCGCAAGCTGAATTTTGGTGATCAGCATTGCCCCCAAAAGCGCCGAGTTCTCCTCCCCAATCCGTCCCTTTGAGATATTAACAAGTAAAATCTTGCCTTCATTCATTACATCATACACATCAAAGCTGGATTTTGGCTGACCCACGATGTTGCGAATAAGCGAGGTGGAGACAAATTGTCCGACTTTATTTTGAATCGGCACAATGGCTTCGTTTCGAAATTGATCCCGCCACGCCTCATATTCATTTACCCAAAACGCTTTCACCACCGGATCGGTGACATTTTTTAAGATGTTCTGGCGGTATTCTTTGTCGGTTAAAATCCGCTGAATTCCCAAGAGTGTCGTTCCCGGGGTTTCAATGAGAGCCAAGATGCAATTTTGCAAAATGTATTCCATCCGGGCCGACCAGACATTTGCCCAAATCTTGGTAAAAATTCCAATCAGGCCCTGCGCAACCAAATGCTTATACTTTTTATCCGAAACCTCAAGCACATTGAAACCAATAGGGTAGTCGGTATCTGCGGGATTAAAATAAATGATGTCATCTGTACGGTTCTCAGGAATTTTCTCGAGTAACTCTTCAACCAGCTCACCGTGCGGATCTACTACACATACTCCACGACCGGCAAGGATATCCTGAATAATCATATTTTTAATGAGGTTCGTCTTACCGGTGCCGGTTTTCCCAACCAGATACATGTGCTGTCTGCGATCAGAAAGTTTAATACCGCAAATCCGCTCCTCTCCCCGAAAATTGGTTCTCGCAAAATAAATTGAGTTTTTTTGTTCTGCCATAAATTAATTATGCCATAAAAATTGACGCTAGACAATAGGCTCAGGATGGCTCTCGCCGGCTTCTTTATTTTCTGGAGTCGGTTGGTCTTTTGTAGAAGGCGTCTCAGGCGTTACCCGTCCTTCACCTGTTACGGCAATCCCCAGAAGTTCAGCTTCCTCGGCGGCAATTTTTTTGCGAGCTTCCTCTTGGGATACCGCATACGTCTTATGAGTAAATTCAATGATCCTTTCTTTAAAAGATGGATGGGTGGGTGGCAAAATTTTAAGCGTCTCGGCGGAAAAGGGGTCTGAGGTATCACCATCAATGGTCATTTTGATATAAAATTCCTGAAGTCCTAAATTCACCATGTCTTTGGTTTTTAAAATGGGCGTCATCTCGGCCTCCAACGTTCCTGCATCCTCTCCGCCGACCCGAAAAATTACAATCGTGCCAACATTGCCCAACACCGTAGCCCGAACTTGGGGTAAAAGCTGCGCCATATATTGATGGGCAACAGTTAGGGCAAAGCCGTACTTTCGCGATTCGGTAAAAAGACTCTCAAAAGTAGTAGTTACCAAATTATGAAACTCGTCAACATAGAGATAAAAATCTTCGCGTTCCTCTTCTGGCATGGCCGCGCGTGCCATCCCGGCCTGCTTCAGCTTCGTAATAAACATGGAACCAAAAAAACTTGAATTTTCCTCCCCCAGCCTACCTTTCGAAAGTGAGATCAAAAGGATCTTTTTATGCTCCATAATCTTTTCCAAATCCACTTTATTCTCACTCTGGCCAAAAATATAGCGAAGATAAGGATTTGCCAAAAATTGTCCGAGTTTATTGACCAAAGGAATAATCGCATCGGTATCAAATTTCTCTGACCAGTCAGCAAACTCAATGGCCCAGAATCGCTTTACCATTTCGTCTTCAATATACTCGATCACTTTCTGACGATACTTGCGATCCGTTAGCATTGAGATCATGCCGCGCATGGTTGCTAACGGAAAATCCAAAAGCGCCAAGAGGGTAAAACGAAGTACATGCTCTAGACGTGGCGTCCAGTTGGCGCCAAATTGGCGCGCCATGACCTCAATCAAGCCCTGAGCAACCTGATGTTTTAATTCTGGATTTATATTTTGTAAAGGATTAAATGAGATCGGCCAATCCTTATCTGCCGGATCGATCAGTACCGTATCTTGAATGCGCTCCTCGGGAATAAACTTAAGGATCTCTTCAATGACATCGCCATGTGGATCAATTAAACAAAGTCCGTGGCCGTAGGAAATGTCTTGACGAATCATAAGTTCCAAAAATTTACTTTTACCCACGCCGCTTTTCCCGATAATATACATGTGTCGACGCCGATCTTTTCGCTTAATTCCAAAAATAAAGCGCTTCTCCTCAAGTGCCGCAACATAGTTAGTACGCCCGAAAAATACCACTTCTTTTGGATCCGCTTGTTTATAGATCGGAAGCTCCGGCGGCGGAGGCGCTAATTTTATGATCTGAACTCGTCCTTCTCGTGCCACAATAAATTAAATAGCTTTTAATTCTTCTAATGCTTTTTTATAAACTGCAAGCGCCCGCATGGTTTCTTCTTTAGCTGGGGTGAAATCTGTTTCGTGCGCGATCCGATTTCTTAATTTATGTGCTTCCCAAACTTCATTTACGCTCGGGAGATCGCTGGGCATGACTGAACGCAGACGCTCGGCAATGTTTTTCCCCCAAAAACCCATCCGACCCAAAATATCTTCGAAAAGGCTATCGGCCTCAATCATCGCAAATGAGTATGCTTTCTCGTCGCCCGTTTCAACCCGTTGAATAATCTCTGTCCACTTTTTGCGCGTAGCGCTCTTTTGTTCCTCCACAAGCGTTGAGGTCTGCTTTGGCGCTCGGTAGGCGCGCGACCCTTCAAATACATACAAACGAACTCTTGTGGGCCAAATTTTTATAAAAATCCACAGCGAGAGGACCAGAAAAATTACAGATAAAACAATCAGAATGGAACGCAGATTCACATAAAACACACGCCAAAGATCCAAATTAAGCAAAAAACCAAAAGGCCCTAAAGCGTTTTGTATCGCTTCCACACTAAAAATTTCCATGTCTTTAGGATACCAGTTTTATACGAGTTCTTGAAGATAACAGTCATTATCCGCCTTCGCTAAAGCTTCGGCGAGACCTCGAGCTGTTTTTATTCTACACAACTTCGCTAAGGTAACAGCTCTCGCAATATACGATCTCAGGACGGCCAGAAGCAATAGAAGAGTGAATACGTTTAGCGCACCTGGAGCAGGTTCTTTCATACATTTTGATCGGCCTTAGGCGTTTTAAACGATCCTGATGGCGACAATAAAAACACTTGCGCGGTAGGGGAAATCCCCACTTGCGCAAAAGTTCCAGCTCACCTTTAACAAAGCGAAACGGCCGGGAACATGACATGCAGCCGACCACCTCATTTAAAATAGTATCATTAACGTCTTTGATATCGTCCGGTAAATCGCTTGCATTTTTTGTAATGGGGTGTGACGAAAAACTTTTCTCATGCCACCTCCATCCTTTTTGTTTGATTTCATCTTTTGTAAGCGGGAAAAACTGATGAGCCGTTGTCTCATTATAATCAAAATAACTTAGGTCGTAAGGAAAGAATTCACCGTACTTAAATACCCTATCCTTGCCATCTATGTAGGGGTTTTCTTTCATGTCCTCAATAATCCTAATTCTAAGCTTTTCAAAATCCTCTCGAGAATATTGCTTATTTAAAATACAATATTTTTTATTGCGCATCCCAATGCAACCAAACATGTCTTTGCATGCCACAAGAAACACCGAATACTCAACGCTCATGGTATTTCCAGCCCAGCAGATAAAATCAAAACGCATATTACTGGTCCCATCCCCAACACCAACACATTCATACATTTGCTCGGCACCCCACCCAGAACTCGTGCAGTCATAACCATCCTTTAGGGCAGGAGAAGTGACCAATTGCACATAGCGACAATCTTCAGACTTCTCAACAATATAACTATCATGAATATTTTTTGAATTATAAATATACTCACCGGAAACATCTATATTCTTTAAACCCTCCATTGCCTTATGCGGATTTTGTAACCAAAAACCTAGAGCATCTTTCTTTATTTTTTCAATCTCGCCAAAAGACGATAGCTTAAATTCTCTAAACTTCTTTTGATATTCTTCTTTCGAATACGGTTTATTAAAGAGATGATATTGTTTGCTTTTTAAGTTAACGCATCCAAAACAATCGCTGCAACCGGTTAAATTTTTGGAAAAATAAACATCCCGACATTCTTCACATTCTTCGGAAAAATGCGTCTTGTAACAATACCCATTATTAATACTCTCATAACAAAGTTCGCTATTATTGTTATATAAACCATCCATAAAATCTTTATTCTCCTCACAAATCCAAGAATCATAACAATTCTCAGAGTCACCCCCATTGAAAACAAAATAGCAATTTTTTAGACCACTTGCGTAATTATTATATTCGCTATTTACCATTGTGGAATACTCAACAATAAGCGCAGGAAACGGAACTTTACGCTGGAGTTCTCGGAATTGCTCAAAGAAGTTTTTTGAAGGATCGTACTCCATAGCATAATCAAGGGAATCCCACTTATCTGACCACCAACAGGAATTACAATAAATCGTAAAGGGTTTCTCGGATGAAAAAACACTAATCATATCCTTGCTACAAAGATCACATTTTCGTTTATAAAGATTCATCTCGTTTATGAACATCCATCGGCGCTGCAGGCGGCATTCGGGACAAAAGGTCGGCGGAGGAACTTTGATAGATGCATAAAACTCAAAATCGCGAGGTTCAATCGTAAACTCCCGCTTGCAATTTTGACACTGTTTAACTTCGGAATTCATAACACCTTATACAACTTCGGCATTGTAACAACGCTCGCAGTAAACGATTTTTGGATCATCGGGTGAATACACGGTCTCAAATTTTTTACCGCACTTGGAACATGTGCGCTCATGGAATGTTATACGAATTGAACCGTATTTCTTTCTCATCTTTTCAATTCTAGTTATAGGATTTTCTCTCGGAAGAGGCACTGTATGGGCTTTGTAAAAATCCAGTTCGGGTTTAATGATTCGAAATTTCTTATCGTTCTTTTTATCAAAAATAATCTTATTTAATATATCACTGGTGACATCTCGAATATCAACTGGTAAATCGTTAGAATCTATGACCTCGCCATTTACTTCTTCTATTGTCTCTGGAATCTCCTCAATTCTGTAACCATACTTTTCTGCTTCCTCCAAATTGTCATACCCTATAAAAGAAGTGGCTAAAGAAATATTGTAGGGGTACGGTGACACAAAAGAAGGAAAAAATTCGCCGTATTCTCCATCTTTCAACATTTTGGTCTTAATGCTATCAACCAGCCGCCAATATTCGTCTTCAGTATATTGCTTGTTAAATATACAAAAATTCTTTTTGCGAAGCGCCACACAGCCAAAACAATCTTCGCAATTATCACAATTAAAAGAATATTCTAAATTTCTACTCTCTTCGATAAAATAGCAAAATTTATCACCGAATGTATTAACAGACACAATGCCCTCATAGCTATTCTCAACATTTTCACCCGCAAAAAGATGATAAGAATCCCGGGTCTTAATACCTCCAAGACAGTAGGCTAAATTTTGACTATCCTCTATAAAAAAGGACTCGTGGCAATCTTTAGACTTTATAATATAGTCTCCCGTGCTATTTACAGCTTTTTCATTGTGATTAGGACGATGAATAGCCTTCTTTTTTAACTCCTCAAATTTCTTTTTATATTGGATTACTACGTCATAGTTACCAAAATTAATTTCTTTCAATCTCGCTTCGTACGCTTCCTTACTTAATGACTCATTGAAAAAGTAGTATTTTTTATTGCGCAGATTCGTACACCCAAAACAATAACTGCAATTACGGCAATCATAAAGAAAATAAGAATTTTGACAGTTTCTTGAACGCTCACACCAAAAACAGTAATACATATTTCTACAATCAGGGGACGAATCATAACAGGTATCACCGTAAAAAAGACCCAAACAGTCAACCGAATTTTTTGAATATGCATATGCCCCGTACAAACAATCTTCTGTTTCAACTGAGTCAAAAACCAGATAACAATTTTTTAGTCGCAGTGAATCATTGGTATAGTCGCTATTAATACTTGCGGGATCAACGTATAAATTATACTGAGGAACATCTAATGATAGCCGGTGAACTTGCTGAAAAAATGATTCGCCGTCACGATAGGATCTATCGTGGGACAGCGGATCCAAAACGTCACTAAACCATATTTTATGCTCATAAATTTTGTGAGGAGTATTCGGGAGATGATTGGAAATAATCATTTTTCCAGAATAAGCTGATTTAACTTTAAAGAGGTTATACGAATTCATAAACGCCAGCTTCTGTCTATGACGCTCATCAGGCGAAAGCGTTGGCAGCGGCACCCGAATACGCTTGTAAAACTCGACATCCTCAGGACGGATATAAAACTTTTTGCCGGAGAATCGACAGGCCCACCACTCTCCTCTTTTTTCATCGAGCTTGAGCGCTCTAAAATATTCATCGAGTGCTTGATCGAATTGTGGGGTTTTTGAGGTCATATATTATTGCATGTATAGTTATCTCTCTTCTTCTTTTTTGCCCTCGCTCTGAATTTGTAGCCCGGGTACTTCCTCTTCCTCACCGAAAATCTCAAGTCCGGCAGGGGGCCCAAGACGCTTTGCTTCCACGCGCTTAATAAAGGGCGCGGTAAGAACAAGATAAGAGGGCGGGTGAAAAATCGTAGCAAGCTCTT
>JADFMT010000023.1 GCA_022563755.1 Patescibacteria group bacterium
AGCGCCCCTTATCTCAGAAATCTGCGATATCCGACGCTTCGCAACAGCAGCGAAATTAAAGGCATTCTGCGGCGTGCACGTGCTGCCGGACGGCAGGTTCCCAAGACAACGCAAAGGCGAAGAAACGGGTTGGGAGGACCAACGTCAAGCCCTGGTTCTCTTGGGAAAACAGTTCAACTACCGGCCGAACTCTTTCTGGGGCAAGAAGCTTCTCGAGATCAAACGGGGATTCCGAAGACGTCATCCCGAAGTCGTGATCGTGAATGCCAAAAAGCGCTACACCGACGGCCATATCCTGAAAATGGCTTTGTGGCGAACGCTCACAAAATTCGTGGAATGGCTTTTCCGCGAGTGGTGGCGACTTGAACGCGAGCATCAACGCAAAACAGATAAAACCGCGGCGTAAAGAGGGTACGATTAGGTGTATGTTTTTTATAAAACGAAAAACCCTGTGTACCCTCAATTCTTTGCGGCGGACGAACTGTAACTTGTCTTCATTGACGATAATTGACGTGCCCGCCGCTCCTTTAGTTCTTTGTACTTTCCGGGCGAGACGAGTAGACGGACGTTCTAAAAAGAACGTTCGAACAATTGTCTCGCTCACTCTTCAAAATTTCAATTGCGGATGGGACGAAGCTGATTCTGTTTTGAAAACGATTCAAAAGATATTCCATCCGCCTTCATGGTCAGAGCCTAGCTCTGACCATTTTTATTTTTTCTTCACAAGATTCGGCGGGGCTTTGCCCTCAAGCGCGGCGATGATGTTTTGAGCTGCAAGTTCTGCCATGGCCGAGCGGGTTTCTTCTGTAGCTGATGCAATATGGGGAGTTAGAATCACGTTCTCAAGACCTGCAAGGCCGGACGCAAGCCTTGGCTCATTTTCAAAAACATCAATGGCAGCGCCTCGGATGGTTTTATTCTTTAGCGCTTCAACTAGCGCGACCTCGTCCACGATCGGGCCTCGCGAGGTATTAATTAAATACGCAGACGACTTCATGAGCTTCAAGCGCTCGGCATTGATTAAATGACGAGTAGCATCTAACAAAGGAACGTGGATAGATATGAAATCAGCCTCTTTTAATAAATCTTCGAGTTTTTCTTTATAAACCGCCTTGAATTCTTTTTCAAAATCCTCATTGCGCTTAATGTCATGATAAATCACTTTTGCACCAAAACCTTTGACTGCATGATGCGCTACGCGTGAGCCAATCCGGCCAAGGCCCACAACACCAATCGTTTTGCCAGACACATCGTTTCCCAAAAGAAGCATCGGCGCCCAGCCTTCATATTTTCCGGCTCGGGTGAATCGGTCAGCCTCGGCTATACGATGGGCAATCGCAAGCATCAAGGCAAATGTATGCTCGGCTACGGTATTCGTTAACACGCCTGGGGTATTGGTAATCATCATTCCTCGCTCCTCGGCTGCTTTAAGATCAATATTATCAAATCCCACGGCATAATTGGCAAAAATCTTAACTTGTTTGCCGGCCCCGTCAAAAACCTCGCCGTCAATTTTATCAGTCAACAAACACAAAACCGCATCATAATTTTGGCCCCTTAAAGCGGCAGTAAGCTCCTCTTTTGTCAAAACCCGATCATGCGCGCTCACCACAACCTCATATCCTTTTTCTTTTAATGCATTGATCCCGGCTTCTGGAATCAGCCTTGTTACAAATATCTTTGCCATAATTATATCTCATTTATACTACCAAATAATTCTAATTTTTCAGAAACCTTTTGGCTGATCGCTTCCACTACGGGTTTGTAAATTTTGTATGGCGTGGTTTCCTCGGGTGCCGCCCCAAGCATTTTTCGAAGCGCATCCATATAGGCTATCCGGATTTCAGTGGAGACATGAATGTTATTGAACCCAAGCTCGATGGCTTCTTTCATCTGCTCGTCGGGAATACCAGATCCCCCGTGCATCACAAGTGTAACATCCTGTGGAAGAACGGCTCGAAGTTTTTTAATCAACTCAAAATCAAGTTGCGGCTTATTTGCCGCAATTCCGTGCAGATTCCCAACTGCGGGCGCAAATCGATCCACGCCCGTCTCCTCTACATACTTTAACGCTTCTTCGGGCTTGGTTAAACTTTCTGGCGGGATCGTTACGGCTTCTTTATATATTTTTGACGACTCGGTAACCAAATATCCCAACTCCCCTTCTACGCTGATATCCGGATTTTTTACCTTGGCATATTGCACAACTTTTTTTGTCTCCTCTAGATTCTCACGGTAGGGTTTTTTCGAACAATCAATCAAAACCGAATCATAACCAACATCAATAGCCTCCTTTGCTTTCAAAAAACTATGAAAATGATCCGCATTTAAAAAAATGGGCAAGCCGGTCTCAACTTTTGCCGCGTCAATCAGGTGGCGAGCCGTTCTCATGCCAATAAAATCTGCCTCCCCTTCTGAAGTTCCTATCATCACCGGCAGGTTGGCTTTTTTACAGGCCATAATAACTCCCTTAAGCTGCACAAGGTTCGAAATATTAAAATGTCCCACCGCACTTCCATTCTCGCCGGCCTCCTGTAGAAATTCCTTTAGTGTTTTCATGGCCTCTATTTTACCATAACGTACCGGCGATGGTATAATCTCGTATATGAATACATCATTTGATTTTGTAGCCGTAGGTGATATTACCACCGATGCTTTTATCCGAATCGAGGATGCACGCGTAAATTGTGATATCAACCACGAAAAATGTCAGCTCTGTGTAAGTTTTGGAGACAAAGTCCCCTATGAGAGCGTTGATGTAATCCGAGCCGTAGGAAACAGTCCAAACGCTTCCGTATCTGCCGCTCGCCTGGGCCTTTCCTCGGCGCTCGTAACCAATCTCGGAGATGATCAAAATGGTAAAGAATGCCTAGAGTCGTTAAAAAAGGACAAGGTTTCTATTAACTACACACAAATCCATAAAGGAGAAGAAACCAACTATCACTATGTTCTCTGGTACGAAGAGGAACGAACCATTCTGATTAAGCATCACGAATACGACTACGTCTTTCCAGACCTTCCGCCGCCAAAATGGATGTATTTAAGTTCCCTTGCTAAAAATTCCCTCCCCTATCACCATGAAATCGCCCTCTATTTAAAAAAGTATCCAGACGTTAATCTTGCCTTCCAGCCCGGCACGTTCCAGATCAAGCTCGGATATGACAAGTTGAGTGACGTCTATAAACTCTCAAAGCTCTTTTTCTGCAATGTTCAGGAAGCAAAACGAATTCTTAATACAGGCGAAAGCGATATTGTAAAGCTTTTAGGAAACATGAAAAAATTAGGACCCGGGATTGTCATCATTACTGATGGCCCCAATGGATCGTATGTCTACGATGGAAGAGAAGCGTGGCACATGCCTATGTATCCTGACCCAAAACCTCCGGTAGATCGAACCGGTGCAGGCGATTCTTTTTCTTCAACGTTCACAAGCGCCTTAGCGCTTGGAAAAACCATTCCAGAAGCGCTCGCGTGGGGACCCATTAACTCGATGTCGGTTGTTCAATACGTGGGCGCGCAAAAGGGGTTGCTCAGCCGGGATAAGCTTGAGGAATACTTGGCAAAAGCTCCCGAAGACTACAAACTCACTAAAATTCTATAAAAAAAGGGATTGTCGAAATCTCGACAATCCCTTTATTGGTTTGTTATTGCGTTCACTACACACAAGTCACAAAAAATGGACTTTGATGATTAGAATCATCGTCTCCGGTGTTTACCCAAAGCAAAAAATGGATAAACTCGTGCTTGTCAAAAGAACTATGTCCTAAGAAAATCTCATTTGGAGGCTGATACAACGCTCCACAGAAACCATCAAAAAAGGGACACGGAAAGGAAGGTGTCATCGCCCATATTACAAGATTTTGAAATTCTCCATGCCGAAACCCTGTACACGCTTTTGTCTTTTGGAAGCGTATCGCCCATTGATTAATAAGACGTTCGGAGAAAAATATGCCCGATTGAGACAAGGGAGCAATAGCGTTGCTCAGCAAATATTGCCTTGCTGCCGCTTTCCAAAAATTACTATATACGGGAATCGCAAGCTCTATTGTGTTTGGCTCAATAAACAACCAGAAACCAATGAAGGGGTCGTACGGTACGAACACAATACTTAATTCTGAAAAACTTTTTTTGCTTTGCGCCTGGGTTGCTTCTTCATCAAAATCTGTTTGCATTTTGGCAAGAAGATCTGGATGAGCATAGTAACCTGGCAGCAACCCATCAGAATCATCACGGCAAGCGCTTGTGGAGATTGCGATTGAGGATAATAAAATCAGAACAAGCCATATTCGTTTCATCTCTACCTCCTCGATATTTGCTTATAAAAGATCCGAATTTAACTCTGTCCTGCATTATACCTTAAACATACTAACTGTCAAGTATCAATAAACGGCTAAACTTGGCTTAGCCGTTTGAAAACCAAAAAACTTGACTTTTTGCTAAATATATGCTATATATGGTATAGAGTGAATCTTCACAAATATCAGTCCTTAATTTCTTGACACGGGAGAACGCCATGAAGGTAAAATCTGTCATGCTTGTGATGCTCTTTTGTTACTGTTTTGCGGCTGCCGCCCAGGCCGAATCATTTATGCTGTTTCGCCAGTACGACCGGGATATATTCTACCCTTACGAAGGATACACGCTGGACGATACCCAGACAGGAGGGTTTCGACCGACGTACAATAAGCGCTTCATTCTCAACCTAGAACTGAGACTGTTTAGCCACGTTGCGTTGCCGGACATCCTGATCAGGTATGATGTGAAAATCCGGGAAAGCGGCGGTAGCGATGAACCCGGCCATTTTAACCCTCTTTCCATCGATATGGGAGGTGGCGCATTCTGGAAGTTCGGCAATTGGATATTTACGATTTTTGGATCCTCCGAGCACTTTTTCAATGCGGAGGATCATGGTCAAGGTTACAATTACGTTGAGCTAAAATACATTATCTCGTTGCCATAGAAATAGCTCGTTGACCACCATAGATATCCAAATATCTGCCATTGGAAAACCGATCCCCGGCATCAACCAGATGCGCGGGGATTTTTATTTTCGTCTTATGGCCTTTTTCGCTGCTTTCACTATATGCTCTGGCGCCATACCAAAGTGTTTAATAAGTTCATTGGGTGATCCGGACTCACCAAAACGATTCTGAACCCCAATAAATTCAATCGGCACCGGAAAGTTACGGGTGATGACTTCTGCCACGGCAGACCCCATTCCCCCGTTAATCTGGTGCTCCTCAACGGTCACAAACGCTCCGGCATCATATGCCGCCTGAACAATGGTTTTTTCATCCATGGGTTTTACTGTATGGTTATTGATAACGCGAACTTTTATACCATTTTTTTCAAGCTCTGCTGCTGCCAAAATGGCGTTATGCACTAAAGGACCGCACGCAATAATCGCGACATCGGGCTTCCCCTTAGTCTCGAAAAGTATCTCTGCTTTCCCGACCTCGAATGGAGTATCGAATGTCGTAAATACCGGTGTTTTTTCGCGAGCAAATCGTAAATACACAGGACCTTCTAAATCTGCAACAACAATCGTTGCTTTACGTGCTTCATGCTGATCACAAGGCACAACCACGGTCATATTGGCAATCACGCGCGTGATTGCGATGTCCTCAATCGCCTGATGCGTTGCCCCGTCAGGCCCCACAGAAACACCCGCATGCGCCCCACCCACGATCACGTGGCGTTCGTTATAACAAACGGTTGTGCGAAGTTGTTCCCAATTTCTTCCCGGGCTGAACATGGCATAAGAAGAAATATACGGAATCTTTCCCATCGCATTCATGCCAGATGCAACGGACGCCATGTTTTGTTCAGCAACCCCCATTTCCACGAAACGCTCAGGGAATTCTTTTCTAAAAGCTTCGGAACGCGTAGATTCAGTAAGATCTGCACAAAGCACCACCACATTTGGATTTTTCTTGCCGACTTCAACCAATCCCTCGCCGTAGCCGTTTCGAGTTGGCACCTGCTCAAGTTTTTCGAGCTCTAAAATATTTTCTACAAGTTTTGCTTTTGGATTAATCACGATTGCTTTTATTTCTATTAAATTATGGAGATCCAATCTCCATATTATTCGTGCTCACTCTTAATTTTACCACCCAAAGTTCTCAATTCATGAAGTGCTTGTTTTGCTTCCTCAGGCTTAAATGCCTTGGAGTGCCACGGGAATTTCCGTTCCATAAATTCTACTCCTTGACCTGCAATGGTGTGGGCAATAATCATGGTTGGTTTTTCGTGGATTACTTTTGCCTGCTCAATGGCGCTATGCATCTCCCCGAAATCATGGCCGTTTGCCTCGATCACATGCCAATTAAACGCTTCGTATTTTTCGCGGATGGGTTCCAAGGGCAAAATATCTTCGGTCATGCCATCAATCTGGATGTTATTGCGATCCATAATAGCAACCAGATTCCAGAGTTTTTCGCGCCCGGCTAGCATAACTGCCTCCCACGTCTGCCCTGCTTGATGCTCGCCGTCCGACATTAAACAAAAAATATAACTATGCAAACCGTCCATCCGAGCGGCAATTGCCATGCCAACAGACTGGGAAAGCCCGGAACCCAGAGGACCTGACGTAGTCTCAAGCCCGGGTAAAGCAGTGCGGTGCGGATGGCCTTGAAGACGCGTGCCCAGCTGGCGCAACGTTTTAAGCTCACTTACCGGAAAATATCCTGCATGCGCAAGAGTTGCATACTGCACCGGGCAGATATGGCCATTGGAGAGCACCAGTCGATCTCGCTCGGGCCAGTCCGGGTTTTTTGGGTCATGTTTTAATACGTGAAAATACATCAAGGTAAAAATATCGGCCATATCCAAGGGACCGGCTATGTGACCCGACTTTGCATTAATCACAGACTCAATCGTATCTTTGCGAATTTGAGCCGCTTTCTCCTCTAGTTCTTTTATCTTGTCATCATGAAGATGTGTCATATTGAAATTATGGAGATCCAATCTCCATAGGATTAATTTTTGATTTTAAATTTAAAATCGCTTGCTCAATGTCCTCGCTTCCAAATATCGCGCTCGCTGCAACTACAAGATTCGCGCCGGCCTTGACTAGTTCACCAGCATTATCAGCATTCACGCCACCATCAACTTCTATTATACAACTCGGGCAGGCGTGGCGTAAGGTGCGCACCTTATCCACAGCATTTATATGCGCCCTCTGCCCTGCACGCCCAGGGCTTACGCTAAGCGATTGAACAAAGTCTACTTTATCCCAAAACGGTTTTGTCTTCTCCCAGGCTGTTTCAGGCCGAATAGCAAGTCCAACTTCTTTTTTGGCATCTCGGCATTTTTCAATAACTAAATCCGGATCACGTCCTGCTTCTAAATGAAAAATAATCCGTTTTATCGGATCAAAAAGCCACTTCTCAATTCTGCGATCAATATCGGTAATCATTAAATGCACCTCAATTGCAAGGCTGGTTTTAAAACCAACTAAATCCGTTGCCTCATGCCAAATGGTGTTGGGTGTAAACGTACCGTCGGCAACATCCAAATGAAGGTATTCAATACCAAATTTCTCAGCTAAAGGTTCGATTAATCGAACCCTTTCTATCACCTCCTCAAATGAGTCAACATTAATGGCAGGAATAAGCTGGGCAGGCATACTCTTTATGTATCAATCTTGTCAATACGGCGCCTGTGACGAGGCTCTCCAGAAAAAGGAGTCTCCAACCACCGCATTACTATTTTTTCGGCTTCTTCTGAAGAAACAAACCCCGCTGCCAACGCCAAAACATTGGCGTTATTATCTTCACGCGAAAGCAGAATAACGTCTCTTGCTTTGTCTTCTCGCTTACTGCCTGTCTGAGATACCGCCTGCGGCTCGCCGTAATACACGATTGCCCTAACCCCCTTCACTCGATTGGCAGTAATCGCCTCTCCTTGGCCGCCAAAACCAATTACAATACCTCGGCTCTCTGGCCTGGCGGCAACCGCTTCTGCTACCGGGCGAATAAAATCCGGATAATCGTCTTCTGGATCAAGCTTAAATGCACCCTTATCTTCTATCTCGTGACCTAACTGGGTAAGATAAGATTTTAATTTTTCTTTAAGCTCGAATCCGGCATGATCTGAGCCAAGATAAATCTTCATAGAAGAACCAGATTCCAAGGACCGTCCTTGGTAACCAAGGACGGTCCTTGGAGTTATAAATAACCTTTTAATGTCTCAATATGTTTCAAAAGCATGGAGCAATATCCCCACTCGTTGTCATACCAGGAAAACACCTTTACTAAATCGCCGTCCACTACGCGCGTAAATTCCAAATCCACAATCGAGCCGTGCGGGTCGCCCAGAATATCTGTGGAAACCAGCGGTTCCTCGCATACTCGAAAAATCCCTTGCCATTCCCGGGCTTTCGCGGCTTTTCGAAAAATCTCATTAATCTCGTCTCGAGAAGTTTTTCGCTCGGCAACAAAGGTAAAATCAATCAGAGAGCCTGAAATGACGGGAACCCGCATGGCAATGCCATCAAATTTCCCTTTCATGTAAGGAATTGCTTTTTGGGTCGCCTCAGCTGCACCCGTATGGGACGGCACAATATTGACTGCAGCGGCCCGGCCGCGTCTGACATCTTTATCCGGTCCATCAACAATCCCTTGACTTGCCGTATAACCGTGCACGGTATTTAAAATTGCTTTTTTAATGCCGGGATTTTGCATCATAATGGCAACCACCGGTGTTACGGCATTAGTTGTACAGGAAGCATTTGAGGTAATCTTCCCCTGAGATGCAAAATCAACGCCGACATTTGGGGTAAACGTTTTTGAGATGTTGTCATCTTTTGCAGGGGCCGTAATCACCACTCGTTTTGCGCCGGCTTTGAGATGAGGCTCGGCCTTCTCAAAAGAGGCAAAAGCGCCTGTAGATTCAACTACAACATCAACTGCGAGATCCTTCCACGGAAGACGCGCGGGATCTTTTTCCTGAAGAAAAGGAATTTCTTTGCCGCCAACTACCAAAAAATGCTTGCCGTCCATTTTGTGGCTTACGTCTTTATCAAAGCGGCCATAAACGGAATCGTACTTTAAAAGATAACCAAGGTTATCTACACTGCCTAAATCATTAACGGCGCATAGGTCGATATCTTTATGACCAAAGGCTTGCCGAAAAAAGACGCGCCCAATTCTTCCAAAACCATTAATTGCAATTCTCATAAAATAGGTATTTAAATTATTCAGCCGCTGGAGTTTCTTTCTTACGTTTTAATAAATAGCCGTAGGCTGCCAAAGCCGCCTTTACCGCATCCCCGGCTGAAATATTATTTTGCTTGTAGGGGTCGTCGGTAATGTCACCGGCTGCGTAAATTCCAGTATGAGAAGTCGAAGCATGCTTTGAATCAATTAGAATCTGACCATATTTATCGAGCTCCACAAGGTCTTTTACCATCTCGGAGTTTGGAATGGATCCGATCTCAACAAAAACCCCGTCGAGCGCCAATTCTTTATCCTCATTGGTTTTTCGATCTTTATATTTTAGACCGGTTACCATTTTGTCTCCTAACACCTCAAGCGTCTGAGCGTTAAAAATAATTTGTTTGAGCTTTGGATTTTTTTTAATCGCTTCTTGGGTGACCGGATCTCCCTTGAGCGCTTCACTATATTCTAAAAGATAAATTTCCGATGCGTACGGAAAAAGATCTTGTACCGCTTCAAGCCCGGCATTCCCACCGCCCACGACCGCGACTTTTTTATCTGCAAACACCGGGGCATCACAGGTTGAGCAATACGCCACTCCTTTGCCTTCCAGTTCTTTCTCTCCAGGGATATTCAATTTTCTCCTTCGGGCTCCGGCAACCATAATGAGGGTTTTTCCCGTGTAGGTATTTCCTTTGTCAGTCTCGACTTCAAAATCACAAACCCTTTCAGGCTCCTGACACTTTACAGACCGGATTTTAACCGCTTTCTCAGGCATTTTGATATCCACAACATCCGGATAGGCCCGGACATGTTCTTCGAACTTTTTGGCTAAATCAAAACCTGAGATATGTTTATCGCCGATCCAATTTTGAATGTCAGCCGAGACAATGGACTGCCCGCCAAATGACTCGGTAATTAAAAGGGTCTTTAATTTTTTACGGGCAGCATATACTGCCGAGGCACTTCCTGCCGGCCCGCCTCCAATAATAATAATGTCATACAACATAATGATGTGTTGTTATGGAACCAATTCCGGACCTTTATTGCGATAGCGCTTAATAAAATCCTCGATTCTTTTTTTATCTAATGGGCTGTCCTCCAGATTAAATGCATCAAGCCGCGTCCATGCAGAAAGCGCAATGTCCGTATCGTTTTTGGATCGCGGAGTCATGATTATTTTATTATATGAGTTTGCGATTTTTTTTAAACTCTCCATTGCCTCTTCCCCAACTCGCGGATGATACGCAATCCATATCTCGCCGTGCTCCAGATTATGCACAAGCGCTTCGTCCGGCTGCTCCTCAGCATAAATACCGCGCGCTAAAGGATTGGGCCAGTGCGAACCTGATGTAGGCGGGTTTGAGTTGTAACCCCTAAAGGTTTGGCCGACTTGAATATGGTTTCGCGAAAGTTCTGGAAAAGCGCGGCTAAAATCGGGGCTCTCGGGAACCTGGCTTTTTGCCCACACCCAAATTCCCGCGCCTGCAGCGACTACCACCGCAACCGTAACGAGCCACCATCCTGCTTTTTTTGTGGTCCGCAGGCGCTTTGCACCCTCTGCCTCTTTGCGCTGCTCTTCTCTGCGAAATTCCCTGCGTTCTTTTTTCGTAAATATTCCTTTCTCTGCCATTATCTCTCCTCTAACGCATCCAAAATAATAGGCTCAAGACTTGAAAAGGGTACGGCACCCGTGATGTTGCGTCCGTTTATAAATGAGCTTGGCGTTCCGGAAACCCCTAATTCCCTGCCCAGCCGAGATTCTTCCTCTACCGCATCCCGGTATTTGCCAGAATCCAGGCAGGTATTGAAGAGGTCGGTGTCTAATTTCAATTCATCTGCAAATCTTTTGAGATTGCGGTTAGAAAATACGCCTTGATTCTCGCCCCGCTGCTGCTCAAAAAGATGATCATGATAATCCCAGAATTTTCCCTGATCGCCCGCGCACCGCGCCGCCTCGGCAGCCCAAAACGACTCTTTTCCCAAAAACGCAAAATCCCGCCAAATAAATTTTACTTTTCCGGTCTTTACATATTTTTCAATCAATTCTTTTTCAGTGGTTTTGTAAAATCTTTCGCAAAACGGGCACTGAAAATCACCAAACTCCACAAAAGTTACGGTTGCGGCAGGATTGCCCAGCACATAATCTCCTTCCCGCGCTTCGAGCAACGCCGCCGCGTCCCCAGACGCTGCAACGGCTGCAGCCTGACCATCGTTGGGTAATGGTTTCGCACCACCTTTACCACCTCCAGTTGTATACATAATTGCAAAAGCAACAACAACACCCGCAATCAAAATGGAGCCCGGAATTAAATACTGGGGATTAATTCCGTTACTCGTAGTTTTTTGGTCCTTTGTTTCTTGTTCCATTGTATTATCCTACCACAGCCTAAAATATAACATCAAGATAACCCAAACGGCCCCGCCGTTGACAAAACTACTCTACTTTACCATATGCTTCCTGTGTATATCTATTGGCCGCATTCCACGCCATCCAGCTCGTAAGACCTGCATCATAAATGGCTTGTTTTTCCTTGCGGATCATCCCGGCATCATAGATTGCACCCAGATCAAAATCCTGTATCCACGGCCGCAATTTAGATGGAGTTGAGCTTGCCGCAAGAAGCCTGCGTGAAGCAACGGTCATTGCTTCATAAATAATCTCATACGGATGGAGAGCTGGGTTTTGGTAACCGCGAAATCCTACGGGATAGTGCGAGGGATAAACCATCGGTGAGAGATAGTCAAAATAGGGTTCTACGTATTCTAAAATTTGACCTATGTTAAGATCACCGGTGTGCAGAGTAACTAAGCCGAATAGATCGATTGAGAGCGGAATGCCAATCTCATCCAGATTTACTCTAAGATATCGAGAAAAATCACGAATCACCTCGGCCGGCGGGGTCTCTTCGTCCCAATGGTCATAGGCAATATCAAACATATCGCCATCTGAAGGAAAACGGATATAATCAAAATTCAGCTCATCAAAACCAACTTTTTCTGCTTCTTTGGCAATGAGCACAATATAGTCCCAAAATTCTTTTGCTGCCGGATCAATCCATGGAAGACCTTTACGGTCCTTCCAGACGGCCCCGCTTTTGGTTTTGACCGCAAGATCAGGACGCTTTGAGACAAAATATGGATCCTGAAACACGCTGATTCGTGCAATCGTGTAAATATTTTTTTTGTGGAGTGTACGGATAAAGTCTTTTATGTCCAAAATCCGATTCTGACTTGAACCCATCGCCCAGATATAGGGATCTGTTGTTTTAAAAGATACCCGGCCGGTAGAGTCCTTCACATCGATTACCAGTGCATTTACCTCGGAGGACTCAATAAAGTTCACGAGATGCTGCCGCCAGTCCCGGTCGCCCGCGACCCAGCTGGTCATATAGATTGCGCGCACCGGTTCGGGTGTTTTAAGATGTGTTACCTTCTTTTCCGGAACATTAAATACCTGATACTCGTTTTTATCCGATTTATCCAAGAGAGATTTCACTTCAAAAGGACGAGAATATGCCACGTAAGAGACAAATTCCTTATCGCTGAAAACAAAAAATAAAGAAACAGCTCCTATCGCTAGAGCCGATGCAATAATATATTTAACTATTGCGAAATTCATGAATGGGGCTTTTATTCATAATTGCTTGCCTAATACCTTCGGCTAATCGTTTAGCGTTTATTAATGCCGCGCCCGAGATAATTCCATCCGATTCAAAAATCCTTGCGTATTCTTTATTCGCTTCATTAAAATGACAAAAGGCTTCTTTGTCAGATACGCCGCCCAAAACATTTCCAATCATTGTTATCACAGAGCCCAAATGTCCGATAGAATACCTAGGCGCTGACCGATACGGTTCGTAGCCGCCCGACATATTCACACCTGCAATACGACCTTGAGCAAACGCACCTGACCAATTGCGACAAAGCCTTTTATTTCCCATGATTACATCTGAATAAAAAGCCGCGTCCCCTGCTGCCCACACATCCGGAACCGAGGCTTCTAAATATTCATTCACTTCTATGCCCAAGGACTCACCTTGGGATTCCAAGGTGAGTCCTTGGAATGCTACAAAATCTAAATTTCGTTCAAGTCCAATACCTACGCCAATAAAATCAACCTCAAGGGTATGTCCACTACGAGTTGAAACCAATGTCCGATGGCCTTTTGTCTCTACGCTTGCGACCTCATCGCAATAGAGCATCCCAATAGTATGACTATCCCAGAGATCGCTTAAAATTTTAAACCCCGTATCATCCAGAATATCATGCCAAAATCGTTTATCTCTCATAAGAAGTGTTACCTTATAGCCTTGTCTTACCAGTATTTCTAAAAGCTCGAGCGTAATAAATCCGCCGCCTACCACCAACGCCTCTCCTTTTGGGCATTTTTTAAAAAAACGAATGATTCGCTGTGCGTCGTCAAGTGTCTGAAAGCGAAAAATATTTCCGGGTGCCTGATTCTCATGCGGCCATGTCCGCACCTTTCCGCCGGACGCAATCAGAAGTTTTTGATAAGAAAAAAGTGTATTTGAGGTTGTCTTTACCCTCTTTTTTTCTACATCAATCATTTTTGCTACCTCGCTTTGGTAAAAATGGATACGATTTTTTTTATAGTCAGAAAGGGTGCGGAGCATAACTTTTTCTAATCCGATCTTACCTTGCACAAATTTTGGCAAAAGTACGCGCGAATATAATGGATGTGACTCCTCGCTGATAAGGGTTATCGAAGCGAGATGATCTCTTTCGCGAATAATCTCTGCAGCCGTAGTGCCTGCAATTCCTCCGCCAATAATAAGGTAATCGGTTTTTATCATTTCCACACCCTATCATAATACAGCACTAAACCGAACACCCGTTTTCACGAGTGTTCGGTTTCCAGTCCTTTACGATTTTCTGGTTACATGGGTGGCTGCGCGCCTCCCCCGTCCCCAGATGGTTTACGCTTCATTGAAGCAGACCAGAATCCTAGAACAGCAATCATAATACCGGTTACAATCAAAAGCATTCGTTGCAAATCTACGCCAAACCCCAAAAACGGCAGTAAAATGATCCACAAACCTAAAATCCCATTAGTCCAATCTTGCCACGCACCTTGTAACATAATGAATTATTCTAAAACGTATAATGAATCAAAGCGACCTTACTTTTTATCCTAACTCAAAAATGATAAAAAGGGGTGTGGATAACCTTAGAGTAAACGCTGATAGACTTCCAGATGCTCTTTTAAAGAGCGGGGAATTAAAAAGTTCTTGGCAACACTTTTTGCAGCCTCATTGCCGATTTTTCTGCGAAGTTTTTTATCTTTAATGAGGGCAACAATGTGACCCGCCGCCTCAGCAGGACTACGTACTAAAAAACCGTTTTTTCCATTTTTAATCTGGAGCGCAATTCCGGCCGACATTCCGCCAATCACGGGTTTTCCCTTCCACATCGCCTCGGTCACCGTAAGCCCAAAGCCTTCGCGAAGCGACTTTTGCAGCACGACGTCGCTTGCCGACTGTATAGCATTCACAAAGAGATCAATCGAGATATTTTTAAGCAGCCGGGGATTCTCAAAAAGAAAGATGTCCGGATCCCCTTTTGCGTATCGCTGGACACGTTTAAAAATTTCAACCGATTCAGGGTCGTCCGCTGCTTGAAAAAATCCGGCTAAAATCAACTGCAAGTGCGGAAGTTCATTTTTCGCCCGGTAAAATGCCTCAATAACCCCCAGGGGGTCTTTCCACGCATCAAAGCGCGATACTTGAGAGATAATCGGACAATCCGGGTTGACTCCGTAATTCATTAAAATCTTCCGGGCTTTGCGGATAGGCATTTTTTTGTTCTTGGGGGTAAGCGGGTCAATCGTGGGCGTAATTACCAGCGTTTTTTTAAGAGGCAGCCAAAGAGGCCGGTAATCTTTTCGAGAGATAATGACTCGCGAGTATTTTTCAATAAAGGGCCGTAAAAACTCAAGCGCGCTTACATTGGGAGTGGAAAGATCGATGTGGAGACGCAAAATCGATGGGGTGGATACAGGAAAAGAGTTAACCAACGCGGCGGGTTGAGGGTCGTGCATAATCAGAAGATCTGGCCTCAAATTTTCAAAAAACTCAGG
>JADFMT010000041.1 GCA_022563755.1 Patescibacteria group bacterium
TTGATTTAATTTCCTTCTCAAGCATTTTTATGTTGGCGCTGGCAAAATCTTTGGCTGTTTTATATTTTTTGAAAAGAGCTGAGGTAACTTCGTTTACTTTCTTATCAGTGCACTGCGCAGATAACATTACCGCAACCAATAACTGAATAGAATTGCCAAATTTAAGCGCGATTTTTGCTTTGGGATACGTTTTTTTCAACCGTTTTAAAATCTCTGCCGCGCGCTTCTTCTTTTGCGTTCCCACTTCCTTCATAGTTTTATTATTGTATCACGTTCTCTGGGTCGGTTGTTGACGCGGTGCAATTGCTGATGCAATTTACTAGAGAATCACCAATAGATTTAATATCGAGTTCGTTATTTGCAAAAATAGCATCTTGCAAAATTGCGCTGCCGTCCACAACCGTTAATCCCGTTTCCGCATACTGTACGCTAAATCCTTTCATCTCTAAGCTTCCTCCCTTCTCAACCACAATTCCGATCCAGTCCCCCGCTTGCGGCATCGTTGTTGTGGCATTATCAGTATCACCGCCGATAGAATCATCGTAAAAAGAGGTGAAGATTAAATCCGTTGGTAAAGAGCCGTCAAAAAATATTTTTGCGCCGTTTTTTATCCGTAACACACCAATCGCCGAAGCAATATTAGGATAACCTTTTATAACGGTTTGTGGCTCAAAAGTTAGGGTTGAGCTTGCTACAACTTTGGCCGAGTGTTTAATGACATATGGCATAGGGTTTGCAGTAAGTGTTGTGGTTCCGGTTGAGGTAATGTTTCCAATAAAGCCAATCACAATACCGTTTATAGCATTGTCTGAGGCGGAATTTGCGCGAAATGTACCCGGAACGCCTGAGACGTGAACTGCCTCAACCGTATTTTTTGTAAATGTATTAGAGGTTGCGGAAAGCGACGGCGAATTTTCAACGCGAAGACCGTAACGGTGGTTATGAAATGTATTGTTGTTAATCACGGGCGACCCGCCACTAACAAACATACCAGCTGCGTCCGAATCATTCGGCGGGAATCCAAGGTCATAAGGAAATCTAACCGTGTCATATCTGAATAGTGAATCCGTAATTGTGCTTGAGGAATCTCTCAAAGACAATCCATGTTTTTGTGAATACTCAATCGTGACGTTTTTAAACTCAGCGTCCGTGCCATCTACCAACACCATCGAACGCATAGGACGCATTACATTTGAAAACCACCGGCCGCCGTAGCGAATAATGGTATGAGTAAATGAAGAATTCTGGCTTGAAGGACCAATTGCAATTTGCTGCCAACTGCCCGGTCCGGGACAGATCGCCGTAGAGGACGCGTTATCTGGGTCACAGACGCCATCGCCATTCATGTCGCCGCCGTATTCGTCATCTGCAAATGCTGTAAAGACTACAGGATCGGCTGCTGTTCCTTGAGCATTGATCGTGCCTTTTACAATAAGAGATGGGTTGTTCTCAGAGACAATTTTAACCACTACGCCCGGCTCAAGCGTGAGGATAGCGTTTTCCTCAACAATAAAATCAAGGTTGTGGAGTCTCGGAATCAGATAAGGCGAGTTTGCTTTGGTAAGCGTTTTGTCGATATTAAGAATATGACCATTTGCAATTTGATAACTGATGCTGTTTTTTGCTTTGGGTGTGCCTTTAATAGGATTGCCAGCAGCGTCTTTCCCGTTGAGTATAAATTCGCCTAAGGCAGTGCCCCAATTTGCGGGATCGGTTCCAGATTTAAGGAAATCGTAACGCTCCATAGTTCGTCTATTGAAATTCGTTCTATTGCTGCCAGCACACCATTTTGCTCGTGGGCCGCAGAGAGTGACCTCATCCACCGTTGTTGTACCACTGTCTGTAACTCGCTCTAAAAAGAGATGCTCTCCTCTGTTTCCTAAACCAAAACTATTACCGCTCCCGCTAAACGGCACTACAAGATCGGCATCAATATCGCTTATGGTATTGTCGTCACTTCGCTCAATCAAATAATAGCCGCCGGCCAGGATTGAATTTTTTAGAGTAATATAGGGCGCGCCATCTTCAGCCCGAAACACCCATCCTTCAAGAGAAATATCTTGCGAGGTTGTGTTATAAAGCTCAATCCATTCGTCAGACGAAGACGTCGCCGTCCCCATCCAAGCGATTTCGTTTATCACAACTGGGCGCAAGGTGGTTTCAATACTTTTTGAAACAATGGTTTCATTACCAAGGTTATCAATCGCTTTAAGGTTAAAAATATAGAGCGAATTATCGCTGAGCGTTTCAATGACGGTTACGGTTGTTGTAGCAGAAAATAGTTTTGGAAAACCGCTGCAGCCTATACCGCCGACCTCGCAACTCAATTCATACTCTTTAAGATCAACGGTGTCAGACGACCACGTAAGCGTAGCAGTAGTTGAGGTAGTTAAACACCCGCTTTGCAAAGTAGTAGTTGTTGAAAAAGAATGGGCGCATTCAGCAATGAAGAATGAAAGATTAGGTCCTACGGAATCTATAAAGACGATTATTTCAGCAGGTTGAGATTTATTTCCGGCTTGATCGGTTGCAAAAAATTGAACCGTGGTTGTACCTTGATCAAGAGTCAGGTCGAGCGACCATGTACTAGTTGATGCAGTGGTGGTTGTCGCAGTAGTCAGACTTTGAGAAATAGTCGCGCCCTTTTCTGCGGTTCCTGAAAATGTGGTTGTGGATTGGGTAAACGGTTTTGAAAAATCTTTTGGCGAAGTAATAATAGGTGGGTCGGGTGGAATTGTATCGGGCGGTTCGGGTGGAACTATTTCTACTGGCGGCTCCGGGCCTGCCCCGCCGCCCGCGCCAACAGCAGAAGCAGGAATACGCACCAGACCAAATGAATCACGAATGGAATCAGAGGGATCTTTTACCGTAGACGTATCGGTTATAATTACCGGCTGAACATTTTGCGGCTCACTTGGAAGCTCAACTTCCAAGTTGAATGCTGTCACTGCCCCACCTTGTCCAGTTAAGACTTCGGGTTCTGGTGGAAATGATACTTGTTCAGTCGGGGACGGCAGAACTTCTTCAACACTCGCTTTTTGATCTTCAAAATCACTCAACGTGACGCTTGAGCCATAAAAAATGGATGCAATATTAAAAATAGTTCCTTTGGTTGCATCAAAAACTTGCGTGAACCAAGATTTATTTTTTGCAAAAAGAACTTTTGATTGCCGCTCTTTTTCAACTTCATCAAAAAATAGCTTTACTACTCCTGCGCCATGTAAAACGGCTTGCTTGGAGAGCCGGGACCAGTAATCAGACTCAATAAGATGGTCGCGGTCAGTAATCAAAAAATTATCGTCGGTCACATCATTCAATAAATCTCGCCAAGAAAACTCCGCATTAACTCTCAGAAGTCTATAAATATCACCATTCAAATTTCTATACCCAAATTTACTAAAAAGACCATTCGATAATTCCTCAAATTTATAAAAAGCGACTAATGGTTGTTGATATTCTGCGTTAAATATAGAATCTTTACTAAAAAAATTATTATTAGAATAACTTGCTAACTTATTAAAATAAGCATCGAGGCTATTCAAAGTAACCGGACTTTCACCTCTCAGCTGTAAAATAAGATTAATATTTTTGTCATTAAATCGTTTTGCC
>JADFMT010000042.1 GCA_022563755.1 Patescibacteria group bacterium
TGATACCTGATCCTGAGAAGAAAACAGTTCCTGAATTGTCTGTAAAATCACCTGAATTTGAATAGTTCCCTCCCACGGTCAAAAGAGTTGGCGCCGTCACTCCCCCATTTGTAATCGTAAAGTCTGTGGTTGAAGCATTGTTGGAAAAAGACCATGCACCTCCAGAACCATTAAAGGTCACGTTTCCAAACGCAGAGGAGCCGGTTAAGGTTCCTGCAATGGTTTTTCCAGTAGTGGTTGCATTAAAAGTCACTGTATTGCCTCCTTCGGTAAACGTTGATCCTGTATCTGCGTCCCAATTCCCTGCAACACTAATAGCACCTCCTGCAGTTAGCGTTGCATTGTTATCAATATGCAAAGAACCATCTGTAGTAGAGGATGCATTTCCATGAATCGTAACCGCGCCACCTGGCGCAAACGTATCGCCGTCCCAGATATGCAACTCTTGATCTTTGAAAACCGAAAGTAATCCACCAGCTACGGAAGTAAATTGAATATCTGAATCATTGTCATTATCAAAAAAAGCAAGATCAGCATTGGTGGTTGAGGTACCTGAAGTTGCTTCGTGTTTGGCAATCACTCTATTTTGATAAAGATCAAATCCCGTGATGTTTGCGCCGTCTACCGACGAAGATGCTTTCGTAAGCCCGAAAGCGCGTGTGTTAACATCAGCATCGATCCAAGCGCTGATTGCGATTCCAGCATCTATGCCTTCAATATTATCTATTCTCCAAATTCCGGACCCGGAATCCGTAGTTGTCGAAAATACTCCAGGTGTCGCCGTTGCCACTCGTAATTGCACCACTACACTTCCGCCGTCTATTTGCGTTGTTCCTTCGTCAGAATAAAGCGTCCCGGAAACATCGATTTGAGCGACAGCACCAGGAGCAACATTAAATGTCGTAACCGTTGACTGGTCTGATACGCTGCCGTTTGATACTAAAAAGGTTGCATCTGCTGTCCCGTCAACCGCATCTGTATCTATAGTAACAATCCAAAACGCTGTAGCCAGTGTATCTGTCGTTGCAATCTGGCACTTACCGCCACCAGACGAAGGGTAAGTTCCTCGTGCAGTCACGCTAACTTCAATTGAATCTGTTCCAACATTATCGTCTACTTCATCCGGAGTACACCCCGTATCAAAGTCACCTACAACAATGCTTCCCAAAACATCTCCTGTGCCAATTGAATTTTCAAAGTCCGCTGTTATTACTACAAAGTCTGCGACAGTCGTAGAAAGTTGTACTTCAAACCGATATGTTTTTCCGTGTTCAATGGTGCCGCTGCAGGTAGACGCTGAAGTTAAGCTCACCCCTGTACAAATTGCGGTTCCAGTATTCATTGTTCGCGAAGAAGATTCATAGACATCAAGGGTGTCTAGAACAGGAACCGGTGGGTTCATGGCGTGGACAATTTTTGGTACAAGAGAAAGCGTCAACACAAGCGACGGCAAGATTAAAAACAGTATTAAGATAAATGGAATGAGAATCTTCTTGCTATGAATTTGTCGAATAGTTTTTGTCATATGCATCAATTCAATAAAAGATCACCAAAAACTTCCCAATTACTCTTGCGCCAAGCGGCGGTGGACTCGGCTTGGTAATAATCGAGTGGGTTATAGTCATCCGTCACCAAAACGCCTCCCTCCATTGACTCGATTGTGTAATTTTCCATTAAATTAACTAAAATCTCCGCCATGCCATAACTCGGAATAAAATCAAAAACTTCTTTTTTAATTCTTTCTTTGTCTATCTCGTGATCAGTTGCAAAAAAGAATTTCGGGGTAAGAAGCTCTTCTTGAAGACCGGTGATTACGAATACGTTATCAAAAACCGACTCAAGAGTTTTAAATATGGATTTGACTTTCAGGGAATCCGCGTGACCACTAAAATTAATAGCTATTATGCCATCAAGGTTTAAAATGTTTTTAGTCTCCTGAAACGCTTCTTGGGTAAAATTGTGAACGGAGTATCCGTCTCCCTGCGCAATATCAAATATAATCGCGTCGTATTTCTTCTCGCTGTTTCTGATGAATGTTCGTGCGTCTTCAATATAAATTGAGCCGTCAAATCCGAAATATTCCCGCGCTACGTACAGCACGTTCGGGTCTATGTCGACGGTATCAACGTTGATGTCAATCATCTCTCCGAGTTCTTTCATAAGAAGTCCGGAACCCAAGCCCAGTACCAATACCTCCTTAGCGTCAGGGTTGATAAGGAATATAAAAGGAAGTTTTTGCGCGAAAACGCTTGAAGAGTTGAATGTGTCTCCCCTTTCGGCCCAGGCCTGGGTGGAGCCGTCTATCAAAAGCACCCGGTGGATTCTTTTATCAACAACTTTTATCTCCCCCAGCACGGATTGGGTTTTATATAAAAGCTTGTCGCCTCCTTCAGGCAAAGCATAAAAAGAAGGAATAAAAAATGAAGGTATACCTGGAAGAAGCATAAAAAGAACAAGAACAAATAAAGACTTGAACTCCCGACTTACCAAAAACCACAATCCGGAAAGCACAAAAAGCAAAATGGCAAAAGAAGTTATTATCGCTTCGATCCCCATGGAAGGGATAAGAAAAAATCCGGTAAGAATTGCTCCTACAAAACCCCCTATTGTTGCTATGCCAAACAACCCGCCGGCTGTCATCCCGACATTTTGAAGCTCGTGCGCTCTTAATTTGATGGCAAATGGATCAATCATGCCCAAAAGCACCATGGGTATTGTAAAAAGGATAAAAGTTGCGATCAGCGACCCAAATCTCACGCCGAAGGAGCTTGCAAAGACCAGCACCGTTGAATCTACCCTCGGCACTATTAAAATCGCAAGGCCTGTTAAAAGAATAATAGTATAAAGCAAACTAAATTTTGGCCTTTTGTCTGCAAGCCATCCACCAAAAAAGTACCCGATGGCTAAAGAGAGTATAGTAATAGATATAAGAGAGCTCCAGACATAAAGCGAACTTCCAAAATAAGGGCCGATGATGCGCGTCCCCAATATCTCAAGCATCAGAACAGTGGCGCCCGTTACAAATACCGTGAGATATAAATAATAGTTGTAAAATTTATCCATAAGTTAACTACTCAACTAACTCCACACCGTCAAACGCATACTCCCCATCACCATCGGTGCAATTTATGTAATAGCTCTGGCCAATTTGAGGATTCTGTATTGAATAAGAACCTGAAGACAAAAGGTTTTTTGCAATAATAACATTACCAATATCAGAGAGAGTACAAACCGTCGGGGAAGCATCTCCCACGGCGCTCCACGAAAGATTGAGTTCTCGAAGACCGGCGATGGAAGTTGTGGCGACGCTTGCTCCAGCTACTCCATTTACAAGCATGGTGATTATCATTTGTTCTTCTGACTCTCCTTCGATAACTTTCACCGAAACCGAGCTAGTTTTTATTCCTGCAGTGATACTACAGGTAAGTTTAAATATTCTCGCCTGACCGGTGCTGTAAGCAAGAACTTCTTGAGAGCCTGATGCCGGTTGTGGGCCGATCCACGAATAATAATAGTCAGTGAGAGCAGTCATTGTTCCGTCAATTGCTACTTCATCGACTGCTGCCTCGCA
>JADFMT010000043.1 GCA_022563755.1 Patescibacteria group bacterium
ACGTCCTTCAAACGTTTCGCCTTTTTTATAAAGTCGTTTCCGTAAACGTTCCAAACTATCGTCTGGCATTTCATGATTATATCATAAAAAGGAGTGATGCCGAAACATCACTCCTTGAATTCAAACATATCCTCACAACGAAAAATAGGTTCTGATTTTTCATAAGAAACGAGAACCTGCCATCCATGCTTTGCCGGATAAGAACAATTCCCGACTACCACCTTCATCTCCCCCGTATCACGATTGTGAAAAGAGATAACTGTTCTCCATAAAAACGGCCTTACCTTAACACGTATCACTTCTCCATCGTGGGAAATATAGGTCTGGTGAGTATAGAGAGAATGAATGGTAATCCAAACTTCTACCTCTTTTGGTGCCTCAATAACAAAAGTGCCATGAAACGCAGTCACCGCCGGAAGGGTGATATAATGGTCTTTCCCGCTGGAAACATTCAAGGACATTAACAGTAAAATGGCCATAGCCATTAAGGAGAAAGTCGCTTTCATAATGTCCTCCTCTGAATGAATTGTTAGAGAACTAAACGAAACGCTGATTGCAACGTAATTGCATTATATACACCGACCTCAAAAATATCAAACTGACCACTTTAAAGCGATCACTACAATGTGGTCAGTCTGCACCTTTGGCCCCAAACGGCTCAACCGCGGTTGAGCCGTTTAAAGCTGGCTAGCGGTGAGGCTCTCTGCATAAATTTTCTCCAAGTTTTTATGGTCGGTATCTGAAATACTGAGGGATTCCCAGTCGTCTTTCATAATCATTTCATCGAATGCTCCTTTCTGCACTGAAACATATCCTAAACGATGCAATAAGCGCGCATTAAAAAGCGGCTCGAAAAATTGAGGTATCATGGAAAAAGAATAAAGATAATGAAACCCCGAATGTATCGTATTCCAAAGCGCTTCATCTTTTTCTTGACCCCGAATCATTCGCTCTATAAACGAACTCGCACGGCCCACTATATAAATATTTTCACCTGCTTGCAGAAGCAGGTCTAAAGATGGCTGCATAATTTCTTCGCTGTCCGTAAGACGAAGAAAATCCCTACCTTCCACAAAGGAAATCCGAATGAAAGAATAAAGATTTAAATAACCTCGCAATTTAGATTTCTCAAGCCGCACCCCTTTTGCAAAAACGGAAATTTTTCCAAAATCCTTACTATATATAGTATAGATACGATCAGCCTCGCCAACATCTCGAGAAGAAAGAATAATCCCTTCGGTATGATGGATATTATACATGGAACTTCAGACTGACCACGGTCTTTCCTTGCAGTACGTCTTTTTCATTTCCGCCCGAGGCGGATCCGCCTTCGGCGGAAAAAACAATCTCTCCAGTCCCCGTTTCTCTTTTGAGTGTTTTTTCGTATTTTTTGATAAATGCCTTGCCTTCCTCGTCGGTTAACACAACAAAAACAATTTTATCTTTGGGCTCGAATCCTTTTTTCTTGCGTTCTGCCTGGATGCGGCGGATCAACTCGCGAGCTTGCCCCTCTTCTTTTAATTCCTTAGTGATGGTTATGTCGATCTCAACCTCATTTTTAATTGATTTATCAAAAACCATTTCTTTAACATTCACCTCACCCTTAATTAAATCCAGTAACTCTTTATTCTTTGTTCTTAATTCGTAATTCTTAATTTTAAGCATTGCAAGTGGTTGCCGAACTTTTATATTTGCTTTAGCGCGCGCTTCCAGCGCTGACGAAACAATTCTCCTCACCTCATCCATTTCTTTTATTAAATCTTCATCGCCACGCGAAAGTTTTTTGTATTTCGGCCATTTCTCAAAATGAATACTGCCTTTCCCGCCGGCTTCCTGATACATGCGCTCGGTTAAAAACGGGATAAAGGGGGCCGAAAGACACGAAACCGTATAGAGAACGAAACCAAAAACCGAGCTAATCTCTTCTTGTTCTTTTTTAGAACCGAAACGAATCGCATCCCGAATTCTTCGGATATACCAATGTGATAGATCCTCTACAACAAAGTGTTCAATCGTCCGCGCAGCACGCGTTACATCAAATTTTTCAAGCGACCTTGTTACTTCATAACCCGCCTTATTTAACCTCATTACTATCCATTTATTTATTAATAATTTTGGGTTTTGGGTTTTGGGTTTTGGGTTTATTTTATACGTCTTCCAGTACATGAACGAATTCCATAAAATATTCAGAAATCGCCTGGAAGCATCGGCAATATCGGATTTACGAAATAGTTTTTCATCCCACGGCTGATTAATCGTATAAAAATACCACCGCGTGGCATCGGCTCCGTACTGATCAAATAACGGTAAAGGTTCTACAATATTCCCTCTGGACTTCGACATCTTCTCCCCCTTCTCATCCAGAACAAAACCAAGGCTTAAGACATTTTTGTAAGCTGCGGGCTTATTCAAAAGAGAAGAGACCGCAAGAAGGGTATAAAACCAACCGCGCGTTTGATCTATGGCCTCGGCAATGTAATCAGCGGGGTATTGTAGTTTTTGTCCTTTCCTAAAAGGATAATGATCTTGTGCGAATGGCATGGCGCCCGAATCAAACCACACATCAGCAACCTCTCGAACCCGCTGCATTTCATGTTCGCATTTCGGACATGAAAGTTTAACGGCATCCATGTAGGGACGGTGCATATCCAGCTCACCGCTTTTATTATACGGCCAGTTATGAAGCGTTAATTCTTTAACTTCTGCGGTTTTGGGATACCATGATTTTTGATATTCCTCTTCAAGTATTCCGGAACGAGCAGCATGAAGTACCCACAGAGGATCGCCGTGGGAGATAATTAATATTTTCTTGCCTACATATTTTTTGATAATTAAATCGAGCTCGCGCATCATCCGCGCCCGAACGTCACGAAGACTTTCGCCATTCGGGAATGGTTCCTGGAATCTACGCTCATAAGGAAAAGTTTTAGCAGTCTCTTCAATACTCCGGCCATGAAAATCACCCACATCATAATCATAAATATGTTCATTTACTTCAATGGGAATATTTAGTTCTTCGCTAACGATTTTTGCGGTCTCTTTTGCGCGATTAAGGAGAGAGGAGATAATAATATCGGCGCCTATTTTCTTAAAGAGTTTTGCAGATTTTTGAACCTGTTTTTTGCCTTTGGGCGTTAAATGATTATCAGTATCATGCTGCACGGTTGCGGGTCCCACCAAACCTTTTACATTATGATCTGCCTCGCCGTGACGCATCAAGAAAACTTTTGTTGTATCTTTTGGTCCCTTTTGATCAAGTTCATGCAAAGAACCAATAATTTCTTCGCGGCCGCATCCGCCAGCTGGCGGACTACAAACCCAGATCGGGAGCGGCATTCCCCAGTAGCGTTCGCGCGAGATCGCCCAATCCACATTTTCCCGCAGCCACTCGCCAAACCGACCGTCCCGAATAAATTCGGGATGGAA
>JADFMT010000044.1 GCA_022563755.1 Patescibacteria group bacterium
GAGATACCACGACCATCTCTTCCCTTCCCTGGGTGGAATCATCCATGTAAAAGAAGGCAGTAAAAGGTATTCCATATTACCGCTGGAAGCAAATATTACATTGAGCGAGCAAAATTTTTTCTGGACATTTCTTTATCCATTCACAGACCTCTTTACCACAGTTAAAAAGTTCTTCGGCTTTAAAGAATCGATTGACATTCCGGACCCGGAAATATTCCGAAAACTCAGTCGAAATGAAAAAGAAAAAATTATTGTGCATCTTGGCAACTCCTCGCCTAAAAAAGCATGGGAATACTTAAAACGTGCTGCTGTAAAGGATGACGAGATGATTTTATATGCTCATCAACTTGCGCATACGATTGGAAACATTACATATCGAAGAAATGGCATCAACGGAATCGCCCTATGTGATCCAACCTTTTCTTTCGGGTGTTATCACGGGGTCACCGAGGAATTGCTCAGACAAAGCGGACCGCGCAGTATTGCGTATACGTTAAACCAATGCAGACAAATGTTCCCGGGAGAAAACAACTATGCCAAAGGCTATGCCAGGTGTATCCACGGTATGGGACATGGTTTGCTTATCTGGGAAGAATTTAACCTGCAAAAAGCACTCCTCGATTGTGATCTTCTCGAAGAAATAGACAGACGGTATTGCTATGATGGTGTGTTTATGGAATATGCATTCAGTAATCCAGAGAAAAATGTCTTTGACGATAACCCCTGGATTATATGCACTACTCTCGATGAACGTTACCGCCCCAGTTGCGCACGCTACCTTCCTAGCATTTTAGAAACAACATTTAATCCTAATTTATCGAAAATTGCTGATATCTGTTTGTCGGCGCCGACCGATACACTTAGAAATCACTGCATAGACCATCTAGGATTTTTGGTGTGGTTTCAGTCTAAGAATGATGTCAAAAAAGTTAATAAACTATGCAGTGGTATGCGAGACGATGAATATAAATATCAGTGCATTGCTAGAGTTGCAGAAGAATTGATCTTTCAAAAATATCAAGGATGGAGAAAAAATGCTCCTGCTCTTTGCCAAACACTTCCTGAAGAGTGGCGCAAAAAATGCTCAGCGCGCAATCAAAAGGTAATAGAAAGTGAGGAAAATATTTTCCTTGTTCCTGATAATTCGCAGCAAAGATTTTTAATTCATCATCTATGATTCGGTTGTTGTCGTTGCTGTGTTTTCTTCTATTGAAATGTTTTCTTCGTCAGATATCAAAACCTCTTCTGAAATACTCTCTTGCGTAGTGGTAGAAATATTCTCGTCGACTGATATATCTTCTAAATTGAGGATTTCATCCGTAGAAGTAGCGACTTCTCCATTATCTAATCCTGCGGCTTCCGGTGACGAAGTCGCGACAGGCAAAATTTCCTCGGCAGGAGTAGATGTTGCTGTGTTTGAAGGCTCGAGGACATCTGCGCTCGACGATGCCATTTCACTTTCTATGGATGAGGAGGTGGCGTGTCTTGAGGAGATTCTGTATTACTCGTTGTCTCTACGGTTACTTCTTCTGGAAGAATAGAATTTATCTCCGTTTCTATACTTCTCACAAAAGAGATGTTTTCTGGTGCTTGATTGCTCTCTTTCTTTCGAGGTTTGATAACCGGATCATACCCTGGAAAAGTTTTTTCTCTGGGGTTCAAAAATTTACCGATCAATCCACTATACGTTATGGCTACAACTTTCTGAGTTGCCCCCTTTCCTTTCTCGATTTCTCGAACCTCTTTCAAATAAGCAAGTTGCCAATCAATTACTCCGCCTAATTGTTTTGCTGCATAAAGCCCCAAATCTCTACCCTTAAGATCGTCTTTAAATACCGTCAGCAGCTTATCTTTAGTAACTTCGCTCCAGCGGCCACCTTCTAAATCTATTGTCTCAAGATTATAAAAAATGTAGTAACTCTTTTCATCTTCTGTGATTTCTATAATTTGGATAACGGGTGTATAATGATTCAAATCAATGCTTACAATCAATGAATTATCCACCGTTTTTATGATCTCTTCTGCCGAGACAATCGTATTGACAATCCCTTCTTTTAATTCCTGGTTTGCGGCCAATGCCCCGCCAAATCCAAGAAAAAGGAGCGCGAATCCAATGGAAAAAGCATTGTGGTATTTTATAAATTCGATCACTCTACCTAACATGTACCAATATTATAACCTTTTTTATAAAATGAATAAATGCGCTACATATTAACAGCAATCTTCTCCTTGATCTTGATAGTTGTGATGCTTTCTCTGGCCGACTCGAAGACAACTATATATCCGGAATTATACGACCTTGAAAATAATCGCTTGTCTTTCAGATACTTGTCGAATTATTTTAATGATCTTGCAGAAAAAAAAGGCGCATCGTATGCCTATGAAGTACTCAAAGCCGCTCCCATGCCTCCTGGAATAGACATGCATCTGCTCGGCCACGTTGTCGGTGACGCCCTATATCAACAAGAGGGCGCGGGCGGGATGAGTATATGCACGCACGATTTTCGTAACGCCTGCTCCCATAGTATCGTGATTGGTTTACTGGTTGAAAAAGGAGAAAAAGCACTTCCAGAAATTAATGAGAGTTGCAAGCTGGCACCAGGAGGCTCTGGCGCTTATACCATGTGCTTTCATGGATTGGGTCACGGCGTATTGGCATATGCGGGTTATGATTTGCTAAAAGCCGTTGAACTGTGTAAAAAAACCGGCACTCCTGAATATCACAATGCCGAATCTTCACAGTGCATCAGTGGCGCGATTATGGAAATCATTGGTGGCGGTTTTAACGATCCCCTGCTTTGGAAAGAACAATCTAAAAAATACTTTAAAGACGACAACCCATTATATCCGTGTGCAAGCGATTTTATACCCAATGAAGCAAAACCGCTTTGTTACGTTTATTTAACGCCGCATCTTTTTAAATTGGCGGGAGCAAATCTTGCCCGGCCAACAGCGCTGGATTTTGAGAAAGCATTTCTTTTTTGCGGCACTATCCCCGAGCATAAACCAGAAAACCGTGATGCCTGTTATGGAGGGTTCGGGAAAGAATTTATTGTGCTCGCGAAAGATCGCGACATAAGAAATATAGAGAACATGACCGATCAAGAATTGCTTAAGGTCTACAGATGGTGTCTCTTGGCGCATGGCGGACAGGGAGTAAAAGCTTGCCTGCATCATGCCTTGCAATCACTTTATTGGGGAGGTGAGAACAATCGTAGAGTCGCCATTCGATTTTGTGAGCTCGTACGCGATTCTTTTTATCAATCCCCCTGCTTTGAGAATCTTATAGGCGCGGTTTCCTTTTATATTAATGAGCGTGGCTATCGGCAAAGCTTCTGCAAAGAATTGCCCTTTATTTATCAAAAAGAATGCCTGGG
>JADFMT010000024.1 GCA_022563755.1 Patescibacteria group bacterium
TTTCCAGCTATTTCAGGCATACTTTTTGCCCCGTCAGCCATTTCGGTTTTAATATTTTCTTCCGTAAGTATATGCACCGGTCCATTCTCGCTATAGATAACCGGCGTCACTTCTCTTGGCCCTCCCGGCTCAGGCACCCATCTTGCTGCTGCTTCTGGATTTGGCTTAAACTTCACAATTACCATTGATTCATGTTCGGGAACAGGTTGAATATCTGTAACGATATTAGGAAACTTAACTCTGTTTGCATTTATTTTTT
The DNA here is from genome assembly GCA_022563755.1 of Patescibacteria group bacterium. Taxonomy (GTDB): domain Bacteria; phylum Patescibacteriota; class Minisyncoccia; order HO2-45-28; family HO2-45-28; genus JADFMT01. The sequence continues at coordinate 260 of JADFMT010000024.1, forward strand.
CTATCACCTCGGCTTTTATGTCTGGCGACCAATCTTTCGGCGGCGGATTTTCTGCTAGCACTTCTCCAACTCCCGCTACCGCTAGCGGCAGACCTGGTGCTTCTGTTGTTTTTCTTCCTCCTCCTCCCCATGCTTCTGCTGCTTCTTTTGCTGCTCTTCTTCGTGCTGCTTTTTCTGCTTCTGCTGCTTTTTCTGCTGCATCTACTCCTGGTGCTTCTTCTTCTGCTGCTGCTGCTGTTAATCTTTGCCGCAGATCCTTCAATTCTTCTTGGTTGCTTTTCAAAACACCCTTAATTTGTTCATCTGAAAGTTCTTTGGTTAATCCCTTATCTCCAAACGTGTCTTTAAACGCCCCGTCCCATTTAATGTTTTTTAGCTGCTCAGTCGTTAATTTATTAACATTAACGCCTGCCGCAAGACCATATTTTTGAGGGTCGCCAACAACAGTATCTTTAATTCGATCAATGTTATAGGTTTTTAGAGCTTCGCTCGCTTTTAGATCATCTCCGCCTAAAGCTTTAAACGCATCAAATCTCTCCTCTAATTGTCTTTCGCCTTCCCCCCAAATTGACTTTCCGCCTTGATATTCGAGGCTTGGCTTAAATAACGGTAGGGCCTCAATATCTTTAAGCGTCGACGTTTCTTCTACGAAGGGCAAGCGAATCCTGGTTTTGGGTATATCCCCTATTTTTGTATCGGGAGCTCTGCCTGGTGTGTCTTTATCTGACAAAGCATCAAGTGCTTTATTAATAAGCTCATTTTCTGATCCTGGAATCCATACTGCAGTCGCGCCGATTCCTACATAACGCGCAATCTTTCCCCATGCTCCTATGGCGCTCAATCCTCTTTGGATTTTTGTTTTTTCTTTGTCTCCAAGATCCTTAAACCGAGCTTCCTGAAAAGTCTCGGTAATACCCTTCACTAAAACGTCCTTTAGGATGCTGACGCGCTCTCCTTTTCCTCGTGCTTCTTTAGCAAGTCTCTGATATCGTTCTACGCCGTCCAGAAAGCCGTAAGAAACAGCTCGGGCCCCGTAAGCGCCGGCGACCACAAAAGCTGTATTTAAGGACTCGCGCGTTGCTTGCATGCCCGTAACCTTAGTCGTCGTATATTCATCTAGAATCTTTTTTATCTCCGCCCCCCTTTCTTCTTTAGTTGTTTTCTCATCAATTCTATTTTCCCAAAGGATTTTAGCAATTAGCTTTCTTTGCTCTGATCCTTTTTTTGCGCCTTCGCGAGTCAACGTTAATCGTTTATTCAAGTCCTTAATTGCATCCCGAACTTCTCTTTGTTCATCTTTAAATCCTTTTTTCTGTATTTTTTCATGCATCTTCTGGGAAGTAGAAAATATATCCTCTATTGACCCCTTTAATCCTTTTCCTACCCAAAATACACCACGCACCTTAAATCGCTGCCTTAAATAAACAGGAACATCATATATGCTTTTGATTCCTAAAATCGTAGCAGTTGTGCCTATCAATGTTTTGCCAATCTGCTTTTGAATTTCTTTATTGCTTAAAAATTCTTTTGCCTTTTCCGAAAATTCTCCTGCCTTCTCGAACACAATTTTCCCTTTTTCTACAGCCTTTTCTTTTGTTTCTCCCCATCTCTCTTTTCTTGCCTCCTTTTTTCTCTCGCGGGCCCTTTCTTTCTCTTCAATTGTTTCACGAGCAAGCTCCAAGGGTGACTTGGGCTTCTCTTTTTCTTCGGTCGGCTTTGATTCGCCAGGTTTTGGTGGTCCTTCTGGCATGATAGTTATCTTATTTGCTTAATTTGTTTTATTAACTTCTCATGGTCTTCGTCTCTTTCTTTTTCAAAATCTTTGACAACTTTTTCTAGTTCTTTTCTATATTTTTCATCAATATCTTTCGTCCCGCCATCGAGATATTTTGCTTCTAATATATTAAACAGCTGGTCTATTTGCTCCGTAGACATTTTTGGCAAAAGCGCGATCCATGCGTCTTTGATGTCGCTAGGCATGGTAGAATTATATAAAAGAATCGCTAACTTTTTAGCATTTAACTCCAAATTTTGCGCTAATTCTTTCTCGTTTGGTGTAGCTTGTTGATTCATATATAGAAACTGCTCACCTGCTAAAATGAAAGGCCGGTGATTATTCTAAACATAACAAAAACAACGGGAAGGAGCAACCGGAAAAAGAAAAAGATAAAGATGAGAAGTAAAACCAGCCCCCATTGCTCAAGAAAGTCTTGTACGTACGACCACCGGTACGGCAGAAACGCGAAAAGGACCTTTGAACCATCCAGGGGCGGGATCGGAATTAAGTTAAAAAAAGCCAAGAGTAAGTTAATAAAAACAATAATGGTCGCGATTTGCAAAAACCCTGCCGGAAGGGGCAAAAATCCTTCTATGCGTATAAGAATTCCAAATACTATGGCGATGAAGATATTTGCCAAGGGCCCGGCCGCACCCACGATCGCAGGACCCCATCGCTGGTTGCTTAAATTATAAGGATTATACGGTACGGGTCGCGCCCAACCAATAATAAATCCGCCCAACAAATAAGTAATCGTCGGGAGAATCACTGAGCCAAACGGATCCAAATGCTTTAAGGGATTTAAGGTAAGGCGTCCCGCGTACTTTGCCGTAGGATCGCCCAAAGAATTGGCAACATAGCCGTGCGAAACTTCATGGATCACGACTGACATAATTAAAATCGTAATAGAAAATATAAAATCAATTCCTTGCATCGATGGTCTTTCTATTATAATCTTTTTTCATATGGCAAAACAGTGCGCGATCTGCGGCAAAGGATCAAAAATGGGCGGCAAGCGAAATCTGCTTCGCGGAAAATATAATCCGACCAAACACAAAAGAAAATATCCCAATCTCCATTGGGCGCGCTTGTCCGATGGCAAGCGGGTTAAAGTATGTACAAAATGTTTAAGGAGGGTGCATTCCGGGGTGTAGTATAGTGGTAGTACGCAAGGCTGGGGGTCTTGTAGCGGGAGTTCAATTCTCCCCACCCCGACAAATACCACACCGCAATTGATTCTATGATGCTTCATGACGATAAAACAAAAAGGTTAAACAACCTGCTTATAAACGTTTATTCTTCGCATAAATCAAACTTCTATAGAAACCACTTTAAGAAAAATGGATTCAATCCCTTAAATCCTCCATCGATCAAAAACTTAGAAAAAATCCCTATTTTAACATGGGAAGATATCCAAAGCTGTCCCTTTCTTAAAAGGCTTTACAAAAATGAAGGTCTTTTAACAAAGATTGTTTATAAAAATGACAAACCTCTTCTTGTAGCACGAACGATTCACGACATTGTCTTAGAAAATTATGGGTTTGTATGTGAAAGGCCGCTTGTCTTATTCAATAACTTCCATGAAGGCGTCGAGAAAAGCTTATGGTTCTATGAACACAACATTCTCCCGCTCATTAATGAGCCAAATTTAGATATAACTGCTCTAACTGCATGTAAATACCAAATTGATGCAATTCTTTGCCAAACCGGCATTCTGAAACAGTTTCTCCCTCGCCTTCAAAAATATTACAATCCGACTGCAATCAGGCATATCGGTATTCTAGACAATGTCTTTGATATATCGTTTCTCAAAACTCACTTCAAGCAAGCGAGGTTAATAACCATGCTTGGTCTGCCAGAGATAGGAATCATTGCTAAAGCATGTCCCGATGCGTTATCGAATGAAAAAATCACGTTTCATCCTGATGAAAATAGTATTGTGGAGCTTGATGGGAATCTTATCGTAACTCGATTGATTGATCTCCCCACTCCCATCATTCGTTATCAAACCAACCTACGCGCTCAAAAAGAACAAACAAAATGCCGATGCGAAAAAGATGTCAGTTTTTCGCTAACATGATCGAGTTGCGTAAAGAAAAAAGAGTAGTGCTATAAGTATATAGTCGCACTACTCTTTCAATTTTTGTGGTTTTGTTGTGCTAACCAAACACTCGCCGGCTTCGTTAAAAAAATGTACGTGTTCAATATTGAGCCGAATGGTAACTGTGTCACCAACACGAACAGGATGAAAACCAGTAATTCTGGCTATAAGTTTCTGATGAGCGACAAAGAGTGTTAGGAACGTCTCGTGCCCCATTGGCTGAACCTTGTCAACGCATGTCAGCGCGTGACCTCTCTCAATATCATCCAGTATCACAATATCTTCGGGACGAATCCCTATGACAACACGACGATGGATGTATTCTTGGATGCCAGAAACAAGGATTGGAATGACGGTCTCGCCAAAAGTGAAACCATACCCCCTATCGTGAGGCACAATAGTTGAGGTAAACATATTAATACACGGGGAGCCGATGAATTCGGCTACGAATCTCGTGCACGGATGATGATAAATAAAAGTAGGATTGCCGACTTGCTCAACCAAACCGGGACTCATAACGGCGATGCGATCACACATGAGCATGGCCTCTTGCTGATCATGCGTTACATAGATAACTACGGCATTAAGAGTACTTAATAGATCTTTCATCTCGCGACACAGTTCTTCCCGTAGCTTTGCATCAAGATTTGAGAACGGTTCATCTAAGAGTAAAGTATGTGGATCGGTAACGAGAGCGCTCCCCAGCGCTACCCGCTGTTTTTCTCCTCCAGATAACTCGTGAGGGTAGCGCTTGAGTAGATCGCGAATGCGAAGTTTCTCCGCAATAGCATGCACTTTTTGTTTCCTTGCCTCCCTCCTAACACCTTTCACTTTTAAAGGAAATTCGATGTTCCCGAAGACAGACATATGAGGGAATAGCGCAGGATTTTGAAATACCATACTAACATTGTGATCTTTTGGCGGAAGATGATTGACTACCATATCGTCAATGCGAATAACACCTTCTGTCACGTCCTCCAAACCGCAAATCATTTTGAGAATAGTTGATTTTCCACACCCCGAAGGACCAAGTAGTCCAAAAATTTCGCCATCACGGATATCAAGCGTAACATCGCGAACTGCGATCACTTGTCCATAGTGTTTTGAGATATTTTTCAGGTTGATTTTTGCCACGGCGACCTCCTATTTGAGATGAATTACTGACGCCAATGGAGGACTTGCTTTTCAATAAGTCTAATGACTCCCCATGACAGTAAATTGCAGCACGCAAGTAGAATCGTTGCTGCAAAAATAAGTTCGATCTCTACCATTTCATGTCCTTCTTGAATCAAAAAACCAAATCCTCTCATGGTTCCCGTTTGTTCAGTTAAAGCCAAAAGACTCCAAGAAATCGACGAAGATAAGAACAATCCAAAAAATAACTGGGGCAATAAAAGGGGAACCAGAATGTCGCGGTACAACTGCCATCGCGAAACCCCCATGTTGATTGCCATAAGAATCATTTCGTGCATTCCCTTATCAATATTCTCTCTTCCATAAAGTAGGGCTCGACACCTAAAGAATGATAGCGTTGTTTGAAACAAGACGGTGATCCAAATGGTAATCCCTAATTTTGGCGCTTCATAAATCCCCATCCAGATAATAAAAACATAAAAGACTGACAGTTTTGAGGTTGCATAAAGCAATGCCATTACCTTCTCCGAAACGCTTGCCAGGTGCGGAAAGAGCGCCAAACCAATTCCTAAAGGGAAACCGACGGCAGTACCAATCAATAACCCCGGAAGTACTCGCTTCGCGCTCGCAATACCATGCTCAACCAGTTCGCCCGAAGTCACCAGTTGCCATAAGGTTGTCGCAATATGAGAGGGTAGAGAAAAGAGGCTAAAATCTGCTACTTCAAACCGCACGAATACTTCCCACAGAGGAAAAAGTACGGTGAATAGAAGGAATAAATAGAGCCACGAAACAGAAGAACTCGGTGCGTCGCCAACCACCCATGTAATAGGATGGCGATAGGAAGATATCTTGCGCATAACACGCCACCTCCTTTGTATAAGATTTTAAGGTTCTGATTTGCCAACACGATACCATATACCGCCTCATTTAACAAACCGCATCTTATTCTAAAAATCCGCCACAGCTTATAAAAAGGTTGGCGTGAGGATTTTGAGGTTTTTTTGTTTCTTTAGACTTGCCTGATTCTGAGTCCGCAGATTTAGCCCGTTCCGGCGGCTTGCCTCTTCTTTTGTTGACACAGCCATAAATGATTAAAATAAAACCGGCGAAAACAACGAGAGGTTTTGAAATAAGCCTTTTTAAGCAGTTGACGCATGATATCATGGTAACTTATATTATAAAAAATAAAGCAGGCCATCAATGGCTTGAAAAATTTCGAAAATAAGCGTATATTAAAAAAATAATATTAACGATGTTTTCTATGAACGCTATTTCAAAAAATGTACTTTGGGCTGCTGTCATTATTTTGTTAATTGGTGGATTTTTTCTTTGGCAAAATAGTAAACCAAAACAATCAGGTGCTTTAAAGCACGTGACCGTTGGTATACAAACATCGCCTGCAATGGCATTGGTGATGGTTGCGAAAGATAAAGGATTTTTTGCCGCGCAGGGTTTGGATGTTGAATTAAAAGAATTTACGGGTGGGAAGTTTGCGCTGGAGGCATTTTTAGGAGGTTCACTTGATTTTTCCATTTCCGGAGAGCTTCCGGTAACCCTTGCTGTACTTCAAGGCAATACATTTGTAGTTCCCGCCCAGGTAGTAAGAGAAACAAAAAACGAAGTAAGAGTGGTAGCAAGGAGAGACGGTGATTTGGAAACGCCAGAAGCATATTTCAAAGCTAAAAAACGAACCTTGGCGACATCTTTTGGTGGCGGGCCAGAATTTTTTACTTTCGAATTTTTAAACAAGCTTGGAATTCATGAAGACCAAATTGAAATTATCAGTCAAAAACCAGGCGATATGCCCGCCGCTTTAATAAGCGGGAGCATAGATGCGATTGCCATTTTTGATCCATTTGCATTTATTGCCGAGAGGCAAATGGGTGAGAAGGCAATAACATTTACCGATGAGGATATCTATTCCGAGTTGTATGTGATTGAGGCCAAAGAATCGGTAAGAGAAAATCCGGTTATTTTGAAAAAGTTTTTAAGCGGTTTACTTGAGGCTGAAAAATTCACGAAAGAGAATCCAGAAGAAGCAAAGAAAATCGTTATTGCGTATACGATGTTGAATAAAGAAACTATTGATGGTATCTGGAATAATTTTGATTTCCGTATTGCCCTTACGCCGCAACTGTTAGAAATTTGGAAGAGGGAGGCTCAATGGGCAATAGACACCGGGAAGGTTAGAAAAGAAACTGTGATCCCGGACTTCAGAGATATTATCTTTGCAGCCCCGCTTAAAAACATTGCGCCCCATGCTGTTGAATTATGATTATGTATGAAAAGATTCTTGTGGTTTATTTTCCCGATTATCTTTGCGATTACTCTCTGGGAGGTCATCTCTCAAAGTGGTTTTTTAAATTCAGCTTTATTTCCGTCGCCATACAAAGTTGCGAGCGCACTTTGGTCAATGATTATAACGGGAACCATATTTTCAGACATTCGCGATAGTCTATGGCGATTATTTGCCGGTTTATTTTTGGGTTCTTTGATGGGGATATTTCTGGGGTTACTTACGGGTAGAGTTAAATTCTTTGCCTCGGTATTTTCGCCCCTTATCCAACTACTACGTCCTTTGCCTGCGGTTGCGATCATCCCTTTGGTTATCGTATGGTTTGGTATTGATGATGGTGCTAAAATTTTTTCCATATCGTTTGCTGTTTTCTTTCCCGTTTGGATTAACGCCCATGTTGGTGCGCAACAAATCCCGCGAGCTTTTCTCTGGAGCGCAAAACTTCTTACTCGTTCCACCATCAAAACATTTCGCAACGTGATATTCCCTGCCACGCTGCCTTTTATTATCGTAGGTGTGCGCACCGGCATCGCGATTGGTTTTGTTATGGTTTTTGTTTCTGAACTCGCTGGCGCCTCAAGCGGATTAGGTTATCGTATTTCAATTACCCATTTAGCATACCGCATTGATGCCATGATAGCGGCTTTAATTGTGCTTGGTGCATTGGGCGCAACGGTTGATCAACTATTTGTATTTTTTACAAACAGATTTTTTACATGGCTTAAATTTTCTTCAAAATGAGTCATATTCAGGTAAAAAATTTATCCGTCCACTATGATGACTGCTGCGCTCTAAACGATGTAAATTTCGAAGCGAAAAAAGGCGAGTTTGTAGCTATCGTTGGTAAATCGGGTAGCGGTAAAACAACTTTTCTACATGCGCTTGCCAATTTCATTCCGTTTTCTGGCCAGGTTACAATACCCAAAACCGTTGGCGTCGTATTCCAACAGTACGCAGTTTTTCCGTGGTTTACTGCTTCAGAAAACATTGCTTTTGGATTGGAAAATTATAATTCAGAGAAGCAACAGCAAATCATCCAGGAACATTTGAAATTGGCAGAGCTAGAAGATAAGAAAGACAAATATCCCGGAGAGCTTTCGGGAGGACAAGTGCAACGAGTTGCCCTTGCTCGTTCTTTAGCTCACAATCCAGAGGTTCTACTGATGGACGAACCCTATGGTGCTCTTGATGCCTATACCAGGGAAAAAATGCAACAATGGCTTTTGGATGTATGGATGACTTGCAAGAAAACAATCGTTTTTGTTACCCACAACATTGAGGAAGCGATGTTTCTTGCTGACAGAGTGCTTGTTTTGAGCAATAAACGATTTATCAAGGAGCTGAAAGTACCGTTTGCGCGGCCCCGGCAGGAAGAGGTAAAATTCACTCCGGAGTTCAATGAGTTGCGAAAAGAAATTCTTAGATCTATTAATTCGGCGGTGTAGAGATTTTATCCATGTCCGCATATGGTTTAGAAAATTTTATACAAGTTACAAAGAACGATCCCCTTTTTGCAGCCGAGGGTCTTGATTTAGATAATGGGCGATACGCTCTAAACGAATTAAAGAAATCTTTCGATGCAATCAAAAGAGCTTGGAAGGGATTGTTAGCTCGAACGTTCTTTTTTAAATATCCTCCAGAAGAAACAGCATGCCCCATTAGATTTTTAGAAAATTTTATAGAAAGCGAGAGCGTTCGGCGTACTTTTTTAGAGAATCCGAGCTACGAAGGCGCAAAGATGCTCTTACGTCAGTGGACAAAAACAAAAGAAGCATATAGCGAGGGGGCGAATTCCTATAAAGAAGCTCTTTTGGCTCTTAAAAAAATAGAGGGGATGAATGAGAATGCGGTGATTCATTATTTTGATTCTGCAGTTTCTTTTTCTGGATTGATTGATTGGATTGACGGACTTTTAGCAAATAGCCAAAGAGTGGGTGCCGAGATTAAAGAGTTGGAGTCTGTTTTAAATGGATTGAGGCCGCCCCTGATTAAATCCTTGGCGCAATCATTGGTTGTGGAGGCCAAGAATTTACCGAGGCTGCCCCCTGTTGATTCTGGTTTGCAGGAATTACTTAAGATTGAAACTTCAAAAAAACATATAAAAAAATATGAAACGTTCGACCCTATCATATATTGGCTCGCTCATTTTGACGAAGGAAATGTAACACCACGTCGTTTTATCGTAAGTTTTGAGGAAAGTAATAATATCAATTGCAAAAGAATGAGTTTATTACTTGCAGATGACATGTATTTCTTAAATCTTAAACGCGGGCATCTGTTAGATTTGTCAAACTACGAACCTTTAATTAAGAAAGGCTTAGACTACTGGTATCAGCCGGCCACCTATTTTTACACTACTTTGGATGTTTCCTATTGGGCTGATATTGCCTCTATCGTTGATATGAAACGACGCTATTTTGCGTATCCGGATTTGGTTTTGAGACAACGGTCAAGTTTGCTTGATTTGTTGATCGGTACGGCTGCATCGATTAGTGCAAACTTCTCGGTGCAAATTAAAATATTTTCTCACTACCGCAAGTTACCCCCGTTAAACTTTTTCTATTTAGTGCGCGTTCATCCTACGCTTTATTTTCTTCCCTTCAATAAAAGTGTTTGGAGAATTAAAAAAGATCCGCATTTATTTGGCACTCGTTTTACAAGGCGGCTTTACCATGAAAGTTATTATGATCTAAAAAAACGTGTTCCGCTTCATGTTCTTAAAGACATCGTGGAAACGTCGAATAATCGATTTCCTTATTTTAAAGAAAAGCTTGGAATTTAGATATGATGACAAAAAAAGAACTGGCTAAATTGGGGATGGATGCGCTTCGCGATTTGCAAGAGGAGCGTTTTGCAAAAAACTATACGATTCGCGTAACTAGCGGGACGACTGGAGGAAGTCCGTTGCTCTTGATGCGCCGGCGATACACAGAGACCGAAGGAGGCGCGCAGTTTTATTATCGTGGAGTTGAGCGAAGCGTTTTCTTTTTTGGGGCGCTTTCTTCTCGTCTTTCGCAATCTTCTACTTTTTTGTTTCGCTCACCCAAAGGAAATCACGACATATTAACGGTGGATGAATCAGATTTGAATCCAGACCTCGATATATTGATGCGGGATTTCAAGCCCGATAGCTTTTCTGGTATAGCCTCTTTTATCGCGCGGGCCCTCGCGTTTATTCAAGATCAAAAAATATTAAATGGAATTCGGGCACTTCGATTGAGTGCCGAGGCGTTAACAGATGCCCAGGAAAAATTTTTCAAGGAAAAGCTTCCGCATGCAGTCATCGAGATGGGATTTGGAAGCGCTGAGGTTGGAAACATCTCTGCGGACCCATGTGAATTTTTGGGAAAAAATCAGTATCATCCGGATCCGAACATTAAATTTGAAGTCGTGAACCAAGAAGATGGAATTGGAGAAATTGCTGTTTCGTTTTACCTAAGTCCCTCGGTTTATATCGAGCAGTATTTGACGGGTGATCTCTGTCGTTTTGTCCATGAGCCGTGCCCTTGTGGAAATTCCGCAACTTTTGAGTTTCTTGGCCGAAAGGATTTTGATTTCATTAGGTTTTCTGGCGCCACTCTTCAGAAAAATGAAGCTGAGCGAGTAATGGATGAATACAGTAATTATATAGATGATTTTCGAATTGAGGTAAAAGAAATGAGAATCGATGATCGAATTTTACCGGAACTAAACTTTCAGATAATAGGAACAAAAAAGCTTTTTCAAATGGAGAGGCCAGATGAGTTTTTGCGAAAAGAAATTTCGAATAATTTATTTTTAACGCTGAAACAAACACTTGGAATGTTGGTAGAAAAAGGGTTATTTCTTCCTCCGAAAATCGAATTTGTTCATTCGTTTCCCTATTCAAATAAATTAGTTCGGATAAAAAAGGTTCAATGAAAAAACTCGTTCAATTCAATGCTTTATTAGAGCAAATCCATAATCATCCGGACGCAGATTTTTATCGAAAAAAGTGGGGAGTTTTATACGCCCATCCATTCGATTCATTTGAGGATTTAAAATACCTCTCTATTATTATGGCTGAGGATTTTTTGGAAAACCCAATAGAAAAGCGGCTTTACACGAAAGGGAAATCGCTTACAAAAATCATACTATACGGACCAAGGCGATTTTTAATAAAACGGGAACTGAATGAGCTTCGAAGAGAGCAATATGGATTTCTTGGCGAGCGACCCGCTGTATTATTTAAAGATAATCATGAAGCGATTGAAAAATCTTTTTGGTGCTATGAGCGAAATGCTTTGCCGCTTATTGCAGAGAACGCAAATGATTCCGCGGCATTATTCTCTATTGAGCGATATAACACAGACTCTTTATTTTGTGATTTTTCTATGCTAAAAGAGCTGTTTGATAAAAAGCCTGATGCCGATTTTTCTTCTATCCGGCACTATAATATAATCGGGGATTATTTTGATTCCAAGTTAATTTTGAAATATATTGAGCCTAAAAAATTAAATCTTATATTGGCACTTTCGGAGACTGGAGCATTTGCGTTTTCATGTCCAGACGGATTGCTATCCGGAAAAATGATTTTCCATCCCGATAGAAACAGCGTTCTTGAAATTAATGGTCGCTTAATTATCACCAAGTTGCTCTTTATGCCGACACCGGTTATTCGTTATATGGTGGATATTTTTGTTGAATCCCAAGAATATGATTGCAATTGTGAAGAAAAAGTAAGCTTTGCTATCTTATAACTTCCCGTGGAGGAAAAAATACGTTAAATAGAAAGAATAAATAGAGCCTTGAGATCACGATAAAATAAAAAAGTCCCAACATCACGTCAGGACTTACATTGGGCAAAAAATACCCATTAAACTCGATTATTTTTGAATAGAAGGGACAGCAGAAAAGTCGTAGCTGGCCTGATACCCTTCCGGCGTCTCCTCACCGAAGAATTTTACCCACTGCAAAACCGTCTCGGGTGGAACTACGCCGGTCTGCGACCACAATTCCATCCCCAGCTCGTAGATCCTGTCAGTGTGGTTTGGCATTTTTGACTTTTTGGCAATGAACGCCTTGGCTTCTTGTGGATTCCGGGAAAGCTCACGGACGGCCCTCTGCACGCCGGCCATTAACGCTGTGATGCGCCTCCTTGCCACCTCATCATGCAGATAACCACTGCGCACTATAAAGTTAGACGCTGGCGTGCGCAGAATAGCAACCAGCCTATAGCCGGGCGTTAACGCCTTTAGGTGCTTTGGAACTATGACCACTGCCATATCGACATCTCCCTTGCGGAGTGCGGCTATCCGTACGGTGCTGTTTCCAATGGGCACGAGATATAATCCATTGGTTCCTGGATTTTCATGCGGAGGCCCGCAGTAGAGCTGAAGG
>JADFMT010000045.1 GCA_022563755.1 Patescibacteria group bacterium
GCATTGATGATCTTCGCGAGCAAAGCTCAGGACTTGAGCTTAAATGGAAAAATGAAAAAGAGACGATCGCGCAGATTCGTGCCTTGAAAAAGGATTTAGATAGCCTGCGCCAGGAAGCCGATCAAGCAGAACGTTTGAGTGATTTAACACGCGTTGCCGAGATTCGCTACGCACGGATTCCTACAATCGAAAAACAGCTGACCTCAGAAAATGCCCGCCTCAAAAAGCTTCAAACGTCTCGAAGTATCTTGAAAGAAAAAGTCGGCAGTGAGGATATTGCCGCTGTGGTTGCGCGTTGGACGAGCATTCCCGTGACAAACTTGCTTGAAGGAGAGGCAAAAAAGCTTTTGCGCATGGAAGAAGAACTTCAGCGAAAAGTTGTGGGACAAGATGAGGCGATCAGTAAAATTGCAAATGCAGTGCGTCGGTCTCGCGCCGGCATCAGCGACCCGGACCGTCCCATTGGTTCTTTCATGTTTTTGGGGCCGACTGGTGTTGGGAAAACAGAGCTCGCGCGGCGTCTTGCTGAATTTATGTTTGATGACGAAAAAGCGCTTATTCGTCTTGATATGTCTGAATTTATGGAGCGACATTCGGTTTCAAAATTTATTGGCTCTCCGCCCGGATACGTGGGATATGAGGAAGGCGGACAGATTGCTGAGATGATTCGGCACCGACCATATGCGGTGATACTTTTTGATGAGCTTGAGAAAGCGCATCCCGAGGTTTTCCATATCATGCTTCAAATTCTGGATAACGGACGGTTAACGGATGCTAAAGGGCGGCACGTAAATTTCAAAAATTCGATCATTATTATGACCTCAAACGTGGGATCAGAATTTTCCAAAGAACTAGGCAAGCTCGGCTTTGAGACCACCGAGGAAGAATTTACCCAAGGCAATCACGCAAGGGGCTTGCGGGAGAAAATCTTAAAAGCGCTTGAAGAGCGATTTCGTCCTGAATTTTTAAATCGGTTGGATGAGACCATTATTTTCAATGCGCTTACCCACGATAATATTTCGCGTATTGTAGATATTCAGTTAAGTGAGATTCGTGGACGCTTGGCCGAGAAGGGGATTGGACTTACACTTCTTGCGGGGGCAAAGCATTATCTTGCGCGTACGGGGTATGATCCGAACTTTGGCGCGCGTCCCTTAAAGCGCTTGATTCAATCCAAAATTTTAAACACGATTGCCGAGCGCATAATTGCGGGCTCGGTAAGTGCCGGCGATCATCTGGTGATTGATGAGAAAGCGGGCGAGCTCGTAGTCTCAACGAAAACGAAGATCGGGCGGACTCGCCCCGTTAGAAATTCTGCTGTTGTGGCCGGGAAGTAATAAGATTGTTTGACAGATTTATTGACGGAATTTCTAACGGGACTCGTAAAAAGGAGAGCGCTATGATATAAAGAGGGGGCGCTTCGTGCAAATTCCTTCTGGATACCGGCAGTCGGCCATTTATTTCTCAAATTCAATTTAGGTTACGGCCGCTGCCTGAGTGCTCGGCGCTTAGATAGAGGAATGTGGTAATGAATGTTTCGTGGGCACGCGCCTGCGCAATCTATCCAGAAGGAATTTGCACTTCGCTTTAGTGCAATGTTTTCAAAATGAGATGCGCTCAGTTTTGTTGCGCAGGTGGCGGAGTGGATAATTGCATCCCGACTTTCTGAAATTTAAAAACTTCTCCCATGGGCGGATGACAGAGTGGACAATTGTACTTGGCTGTAAACCAAGCGCCTTAACTGGCTACGGGGGTTCGAATCCCTCTCCGCCCACAGGAGAAGTTTGTATATTAAATTGAACGTCGGGACGCCTTAACTGGCTACGGGGGTTCGAATCCCTCCCTGCGCACACAATCCATATTCTCCATATGAATGATTTAGTTAACAAAGCCGTTTCTGTAAGTCCAAGCATAGTCACGCCTATGCTTAATGAGGATGGTAGGCTTGAACAAATAACACACCAAGTGTGGATTGACTATAAACAAAATCGTGTCTTTGTGCTTCGAGAAAGCACTTATGCGCCAGGAAAATTTAGTAAGGATATTTATCAATTTTCTACCCTCGATTATTTAGGAAAAGATAGAAACAAATATTCTTCCCTACCAAAATTCCCCACTGGCGCATTCGAACATCTTCTTTTCAGTGGTATTCGTTGTTCGGCAATGATTAGACTAGATGAAAGATTTTTGTTACATTTGGCTACGCGTTTAAATTTGAAGTAGTTTGCTCGACCTCCTAGGTCGAGCATAGTAAAATTTTGGACTCAAAAACGAATTGGCGGTTTCGTTTGGGGGAAAGAAAAATTTTTAATAAGATTGACCCTTATGATAAACATCGATATTAAGCCAGACTCTCGACGCGAAGGTGAAAAGTGGATTCCAGACGGAATGGTGCGTTTTCCTAGTGGACCGGATTTGACCGAACACAGAGAATTTTTTGAGAGCCCAAAATTTGATACCAAGGAAGAAGCCGACCAATATTTTATGCAGGCATGCAAGAAAAAATATAGGATTACTGATTAAGTAAGGAATTTTTTTAATCATTTGGTATAATACTAATAAATATGGATACACAAGACGCACAAAATAATACTTTAAGCTATACCGGTTTTTGGAAAAGATTTGCCGCTTTTATTATTGATTGGTTCATTACCTTGGTTGGGGGTTTTATTATCGGGTTTATATTTGGATTTGTATATGGCTTTTCAACCGGAACCGCTGAAGGTGTTGAGTTTTTTAGTGGTGTTTTAGGTTTCTTAGCTAGTTGGATTTATTACGCCGCAATGGAAAGTTCTCAAAAACAAGCGACAATTGGTAAGATGGCTCTAGGAATAAAAGTAACTGATTTAAATGGGGATCGCATATCTTTTGGTAAGGCCAGTGGTCGTTTTTTTGGAAAAATAATTTCCGGATTGATACTTGGTATTGGTTTTCTCATGATAGCGTTTACTTCAAAGAAACAAGGTCTGCACGATATAATGGCCGGGTGTTTGGTTGTGAATAAAAATTCCTAGTTTTTATTCAATATTTTCCGCCAAAGAAAAACTTGTCACACTAGTCAACCTTCAACTCAACCTCCGAGGTTGAGGGTATTGTATTTTTGCGCTTTTTATGTAAGTCTCTTAAGAGACTTCATTGAGAAAATTCAAGTTAAATACAGAGAGGAGGGCATATGAAATTCCCTTGGATCGGGCGAAAACGATGGTTCCATGATGAAAGCGGAA
>JADFMT010000025.1 GCA_022563755.1 Patescibacteria group bacterium
CTCCGGCAAGCGCATCCCTCTTTACCTCTTTTTTGGGTACCCAGACGGTTGAGATCCGACCGTCATGGGCAGCGTCGTGGGCGGTTACTCAATCTGCACTTGCAGAAAATGTGGCTTTAGGGTCAGGGCCAGCTACGTTTCTTTACGATTGGATTCGGTTTAAGCCGATTGAGGTGAACCAGGGTTCATTTTGGAATGTGCGGTTTGCCTCAGGTGCGGCGTTCTTCCCGTCCGTCGTTGCTACTACAGGACTTCTGGGTACTGCAGCGTTTTTGTTTTTGGTCGCTACATTTTTCTTCTATGGGTTTAGGGCGCTCGTGCGCGCGGATCGGGCAAAACTGGATTCATTTTTGGTTCTGGTTTTTTTTGCCGCCGCGCTTTTGTTAACCTATCTTTTCTTTTATAATCCGGGGTTTGTACTTACACTTTTTTTCTTTCTTTTTTTGGGAATGTTTTTGGGAATGCTCTCTGAGCGCGGGCTTGTTAAGGAGAAGACCATAAAACTCTTCAGTCACTCGGGCGCTGGTTTTATTTCCGCACTTCTCATTATCTTTTTACTGGTAGGGGTTGCCTCTGGCGCGTATTTTCTTTCCGAGAAGTACGCCGCGGCCTACTTTTTTGGCAAAGGGGTCCGGCTTTTTAATATCGCCCGCGATGTTGAAGGAGCAGAAGCGTACGTGAACCGCGCGATTCGTTTTGAGAAACGTGATGAATATTATCGCGGGGCAGTGAATATTAAACTTGCGCGCATTACCAATTTACTTCAAGAAGAAGGGTTGGCGCCCGGGGAGCTTCAGGGTCGCTTTGAAAATCTACTTGGCGAGGCAATTGGACATGCCCAGGAAGCAAGCCGGATCAATCCCATCGATCCCTTGAATTGGTTAGCGCTTGCGCAAGTTTATGAAGCCATCATTCCGTTTCAAATTGCAGGGGTCTCGGACTTTGCGCTTTCTGCCTACCAGAAGGCCGCGGAAAAAAACCCCACAAGCCCCGAACCCTATCTTGCTCAAGCTCGAATCATCCTTTTAAAAGGAGAGCGCAAAGAGGCAAGGGCACGCTTAGAGGAAGCATTAAAACTGAAGCGCAATTATACGCCCGCTCATCTCCTGCTTGCTCAGATGGAAGATCAGGCAGGGAACGTGAATGAGGCAATTGAACGAATTAAGCAGGTAGTTCTTATAAGTCCGAATGATGTCGGGGTACTCTTTCAGCTCGGGCTTCTTTATTACCGCAGCGATCAGTTGGACAATGCTCGTCAGGTTTTTGAACGCGCCGTCAGCTTAAATCTCAATTATTCAAATGCTCGGTATTTCTTGGGGTTAATCTATGACCGGCTTGGAGATAAAGAATTGGCAACCCGACAGTTTGAGCGAATTCAGGTCTTTAATCCGGAAAATAGCGAAGTTACGCGCATTATTGCCAATTTGAAAAGTGATAAGCGGGCACTTGATGGAATCTCACCTCCTGCTCCAGAACCAGAAGAGCGGAAAGAAGCGCCGATCGAAGACTAAATGGTAAGAAAATTATTGTTATCTTTCAATCGAGAAATCTCGGGCATCCATCAAGCAGCCCTACTTTTAGGAGTTGCAAGTATTGGGGCTAAAGTATTAGCGCTTCTTCGCGATCGACTTCTGGCAGGCACGTTTGGAGCCGGAGAGATGCTTGATATTTATTTTGCAGCGTTTCGTCTTCCGGATCTTTTGTATTCCTTAACTCTCATTTTAACAACGAGCGCCGCAATCATCCCGATCTTTATGAAAAAAGAATCGCAGGGGCACGAGAGAGCGCATCGATTCGTCTCGCAGCTCTCCACTATGTTTTTTATTGCTGTCTCGGCGCTCATTGGCATTTCCTTTTTTCTTATGCCAATTTTCGCACCCATAATTGCTCCCGGGTTCTCAGATGACAATCTCGAAGCGTTAATTACCCTGAGCCGGATTTTACTTTTGTCCCCCCTTCTTTTGGGTTTTTCCATTCTTATCTCAAACGTTTTGCAATCTCATCGCAGATTTTTTATCTACGCTGCAAGCCCGATTTTGTATAATGCAGGGATTATTACGGGCATTCTGGTTTTTTATCCGTGGATGGGTCTTTCAGGCTTGACCTGGGGAGTGATATTCGGCGCATTGATGCATCTTTCCATTCAAGTTCCCAGTCTTTTTGCGCTAGGGTTTTTCCCGAGGCCCAGCTTTGCGATTTCCTGGAAAGACGTCCAGGAGGTCCTTCGATTTTCTCTGCCGCGTTCAGTGGGGTTTAGTCAAATTGTTCTTATTGTTGTAACGGCGGTTGCTTCTGCGCTGGGAGCTGGAAGTATTTCTATTTTTCAGCTCTCCTACAATCTCTACGCCATCCCTTTAGGTGTGATTGGTCTTTCCTATAGTGTAGCAACCTTCCCGGCGCTTGCGCGTTCCTATGCGGGTGGCAGGAGTCAAGAATTTGTAGATAATGTTGCAACGTCACTCCGCCACATTCTTTTTTGGGCAACCCCGTTTGTCGTCCTTTTTATCCTGCTTCGCGCGCATATTGTACGCGTGATTTTGGGTGCTGGAGCATTTGGATGGGTTGATACCCGCCTAACTGCCGCAGCGCTCGCATTCTTTAGTGTTGCGATTTTAGCGCAAAGCATTGTGCTTTTGCTTACGCGCGCATTCTATGCTGCGGGGCGTACGCTTTTCCCATTTGTCATAAATACCCTCTCGGCGCTCGTGACCATCGGATTTACCTTTGGACTTTTGTGGATTATGAGAAGCTACGGATCCATTCGGGCGGCTATTGATAGCGTCCTGCGGGTAGGGGATCTTCCGAACACGTTGATATTGATGCTTCCTTTTGCATACTCGGTGGGGTCTGTTATGGGCGCGTTATTTTTATGGATCGGATTTGTTCGCGCATTTCGGACTGTAGACGGAAAACTTCAGAGATCTGTCATGCAAAATGGGGCCGCCGCACTCGTGTTGGGTGTGGTTATCTACGGCGTTTTACAGCTGACAGATACGTTGTTTAATTTAGAGACGTTTTTGGGTATTTTTCTCCACGGGTTTTTTGCGGGCCTTTTAGGGATTACCGTTTCTCTGTCATTGCTTTGGTTCTTGAAAAATCAAGAATTATTTGATATCATTCGAGCGCTTCGACGGAAATTCTGGAGAAGTCAGGTTGCAGCACCCGAACCCCGAAGCCCAAGCGAGGAATAGAGCTAATGAATATAAGAAATTTTGTGATTATCTCTCATATAGATCACGGAAAAAGTACGCTTGCGGACCGGTTTTTGGAGTTGACCGAAACGGTTGAGAAAAGAAAGATGCGCGCGCAGTATTTAGATGCCATGGATTTAGAGCGGGAACGGGGGATTACGATTAAGATGCAGCCAGTCCGGATGAAGTATGCATCAAACGGCGTTCCATACACATTGAATCTAATTGACACACCTGGCCACATTGATTTTTCCTACGAAGTATCGCGCGCACTTGCCGCCGTTGAGGGCGCAATTCTTTTGGTGGACGGGACCCAAGGGATTGAAGCTCAGACACTATCGGTTTTGGATATGGCGCGAGGCGCAGGACTCGTGATTATCCCAGTTGTGAATAAAATTGACTTACCTCATGCTCAAATTGAAGAGACGAAAAAAGAAATTAAAGAAGTTTTGGACGTGGATCATAAAGATATTTTGGAGATCTCAGCAAAAACTGGCCAAGGAATCGAGAAACTATTTGAAGCAGTTATTGAAAAAATTCCCTTCCCGAACCCAAAGAGTGATTTAGGACAAGCATTGGTTTTTGATTCCCAATATTCTTCTCATCAGGGAGTGATTGTCTATGTTCGTGTCTTTGGCGATCGTTTTAAAAAGGGAGAAGCAATGCAACTGGTAAGTACAGGTGAAAAATTTATCTGTCAGGAAGTAGGTATTTTCTCTCCCGAACGAAAGCAGGCAGAATCACTCGAAGCCGGTGAGATAGGATATTTGGTTACCAATATAAAAAAAGCTGAAGGCGCCAGGGTGGGTGATACCGTAATCCTTCAAAAAAGCCCTGCTTTATCCCTTAAGGGATACCAATGCCCGCAGCCCATGATTTGGTCAAGTATCTATCCCTTAGAGGAAGATAATTTTGACGATCTTAAAAAAGCCATAAGCCGTCTGCATCTTTCGGACTCCTCTTTTTCGTATGAGGAGGAGTCATCGAGTGCGCTTGGAAGGGGATTTCGGGTCGGATGTTTAGGACTCCTGCATCTTGAGATTTTGATGGAACGTCTAAAGCGTGAGTTTGGAGTCGGGGTGATTGCCGCAACCCCCACGGTTGCCTATGATATCATCCTAAAAAACGGTCTTCAAAAAGTCATCTACAACCCTGCAGAATTTCCGGAAGATCACGAGATAGAAAAGATTAAAGAGCGATGGGTGAACCTTAAAAGTATTGTTCCTTCTGGCGCAATTGGGGCGGTTTTAAAACTTCTTCAAAGTCACGAAGGTGTCGTTGTAGGCACCGAAGCCTTTGGGGATTTTCGGAGTATTATAAAAGCCGAGATGCCGCTTCGAGAACTGATGCGTGATTTCTTTGACGAGCTAAAAAGCGTTACCCGTGGGTACGCTTCCTTGTCGTATGAGCTTGGCGAGATGCGGTCCTCATCGGTTATTCGTCTGGATGTTTTGGTGCACGCCGAGCGGGTAGGCGCGTTTTCTCGTATTGTTTCAAAAAAAATCATGGAGCGTGAAGCAAAAAGAGTAGTTGAAAGATTGTATTCCATTTTGCCCAAAGAGCAGTTTAGCGTAAAAATTCAAGCCCAGGCCGGTGGTCGAATTCTTGCCGCGCGCACTCTTTCGGCTTTTCGGAAAGATGTGACCGGGTATCTGTATGGCGGCGACAGAACGCGCAAGATGAAATTATGGAAGAAGCAAAAAAAAGGCAAAAAACGCCTAAAAGAGATGGGCAGGGTTAGTATCGGGCCGGAGGTATTTATCAAAATGATTCACCGTTCCTAAGGGTTTAAAAAATACTGATAAACGGGATAAAGAGATAGGATACCATGCCTAAAATGGCAAAGATCGCAATCACAACCCAAAGAACATGGTATTTTTTCTTCTGTTTTAAGTTCAGCATATATATAATGGTATGATACAGGAAAATGAAAAGATTTCAAAAGCATTATTTTTTAAAAAATATTAAGTATTCATGGCCGGTTCTTTTTGCGCTTGCCATCCTCATTTTTTTTATGGGACGCGCAACCCTCTCTGCCTATCTGCGTTCTCGCGTTGCCACCCAGGCGTATCTAGACATTAAACAAAAGCGAGAAGAATTATCCCATAAGCACGCAGCACTCGAAAAAAAACTTCGTTATCTTTCAAGCTCTTATGGACTGGAAAAAGAGCTTCGTGAACAATTCGGCGTCAAGAGGCCGGACGAAGAAGTGATTATTATTGTTGATCGCCCCCCTCCGGAATCCGAAGATTTTACAGCGAAGCAGGCTTCCTTGTGGCAAACGGTATATCAGATGATTAAAAAAATAACCTCTTTTTCTAAATGAGAAAAGTCATTTTTTATGTATTTTCCGTGCTGGGATTGGTGTTCGTCGTTTTGGTTTTTGTTCTGTACGCACATTGGCATCCTATTATCACTGTGAATGGATCTCGAATTTGGGCCGGTGATTATTTTGGTCAGGTTAACGGTTTTGAGCGCTATCGCCGGATTACCAACGAAGAGCTTGATGAAAATGCGGTAAGGCGTGGGATTGTCCTTGTCCTGATTGCAGATTCACTCACCCGGGGCGAGCTCTTACGAAGAGAGATCGCGGACGGCGAGATAGATATGCGTGTTGAGGAAGCATTGAAGATCCGGGGTAGAGAAAAACTCGAAAAGGCAACCAAACAATTATATGGTTGGACTATTCGCGACTTCAAAAGATTTTCACTTGAGCCTCAGGCGCGCCAAGATATTCTAGCCGCCCTATTTGAAAAAGAAGGAAAAGAATTTAATGCGTGGTTGCAGGAGGAGCTTCAGACCGCCGCCATTAAAATTTATTTTTTGCCTTACCTTTGGCAAGCAGGCGAGCTGATTGATAAATAATTTCGCGAGTATGGTCTAGTGGCATGATACTTGCTTCCCAAGCAAGCGATGCGGGTTCGATTCCCGCTACTCGCACACGAGTTCGATCTGCCTCGTAGTTAACGAGCGGTAGCGAATTATACTTCGGGGTTCTCATATCCCGCATATATGAATCAAAAATCAACAATGTATACTTTAAGATCAGTTGAAAACAAATTAAGGAGAATAAAGAACAAGAAAAGCATTTTGATTACTGGAACATTTGATATTCTTCATGTGGGGCATCTTCATTTTCTGCAGAAAACAAAAAAGTACGGAGATGTTTTAGTTGTCGGCGTTTCTAATGATAAATATGTTAGAGAAATAAAAGGTTCACATCGGCCAATAATTCCAGCTAAACAAAGAGCAGAAATGGTGGCGGCACTTAAACCAGTTGATTTTGTCTTTGTTACAGACGGCGACAAGAAAAGTGCTATCGTCAAAAAACTAAAACCAAATGTTGCTATATTTAATATTTATGGACTTGATAAGGAAACCGTTACAAAGCGTAGAGAAACAGTAAAAAATCTTAAGAAAGTCTTACCAAAAACAAAATTTATATTCTTAAAAACGGGAATAAAAGACCTCAGCAGCACTACAATTGGAAAGAAAATTGCCTGGTCCACAAAATGAACCAGGCCTATATTGAGTTGAAAAGGGAATCACGATTAATCGGCTTTGCAAAAAACCAAATCAACGGTTAAACTATTTCTGTTGCCGAGGTAGCTCAGCTGGTAGAGCAATCCCCTCGTAAGGGATAGGCCGGAGGTTCGAATCCTCTCCTCGGCTCACTCTTGCGTTTTATCATTTCTTTGTTAGACTCCTTTCAGGTTAGGTAATTTTACAACGTATATCATAAATCCTTTTGATCTTTAAAGGAGGTTGTCGTGGCTGAAAGAAATATTGGAGTGGCTGCATTAGAGATTCTAAATGCGGGCCAGCTGGAAATTCGTGATGTCAATGGAGGCGAGAAGCCATTTCTTTATGCATCAGGTAATTGGGGCCCGGGTTACCTTTCTGTAAAAAGTTTGGTGGGCCGGAAAGAGATTATAAGATATTTGGTCCGGGAGTTAGCAGAATTTGTGGCCAAGCGTGCTTCGCGCTTGGATTTTATTGCCGGAAATGTTACTGGCGGGTTGGTTCCCGGTTGGGTTTTGAGTGAATATTTGGAACCGATCTTGAGAAGAACCGTTCCCTTTGTGTATGTTCGGGATACGCGCAAAAAAGGCGGCCAGAAAGAATTAGTTACCGGCGATGCCCATAATCCTAAGATCAGAGTCGGCAATAACGTCCTTGTTGTAGAAGAGCTGGTAAATTTTGCCCACACAACATGTAACAGCGCTATAGCTCTTCGGGAAAAGGGATATACGGTTACGCATGCTGCTTGTATTCTTTTCTACCAAAATCCGAAAGCAATTGCAGTTTTGAAACAGGCCGGTATTGAGATGATCTATCTTCTTACGTTGCTTGAACTTCTCGATGTTGCCGAGAAGCACAACACACATCCGAAAAGACTCATCGAAGAATTCCGAGTATATTTGAAAGATCCCCTTGCTTGGCAGGAGAAGAGAGAGTTAAAACCCGTTAAAGAAGGAGGGACAAGATGAACCCATTTGTTTTTGTGGCGCTTGATGGTCTTGTGAAGGACGAAGCGAGAACTTTAAGCATTACGGAAGAGCTCAAGAGCGTTCGGGGAAATTTTGGATTCAAGATCAACCTTGATTATGTATTAAGGAAGGGGTTGATGAATGCATTCTTGAACATTCAACGATTTGGCCGACCTGTTTTTGTCGACTTGAAAATGTGGAACGGCACACGGACCATGACCTCGATGGTGAGAGAATTGGTGGCTCTAAAAGTCGATTATCTCAATGTTTATGCCTTAGCAGATGAACTTCTTCCAGAGATTACAAAGATCACCAAAGATAGTGGTACAAAAATTCTTGGCCTGACCGTTTTGACGCATTTCAATGAATCTTACTGCAAAAAGCATTTTCGCCGTTCGCTTGCAGAAACCGTCCGGCATCTTTCTCTGACGGCTGTCGAATCCGGCTGCCACGGTATCATTCTTCCAGGAACGGCTCTGCACGTTGTTTCAGACTTAAATACCCTCAAGGTAGTGCCTGGAGTCCGACCCGATTGGTATAGCGACACGCGCCACGAAGAGGAAATTACTCCGCGTGAGGCTGTCGAGAATGGAGCCGATATTTTGGTGTGCGGAAGTCCGATTATGAAGGTTTCGAATCCCGTCGGAGCCCTGGAAAAAATTCTTTCCGAAATTGCCTAGGCGGATAGCATGGGTTCGTCTAAAAGACGAACCTATTTTTATTTACACATACCCTTTATTTTGATAAACTCATACTATGGCAGATACAACAAAAGATCAGATTGATCGCGCAGAGAAAAATGTCCGTCTGATGGCGGACCATCTTTGACGTATCCGGAATTCAAGAAAGAATTGCTCGTCTTGAGGAAGAGATGTTAAGACCGGATTTCTGGAAGGATAAGGAACAAGCACAGGAGACCATAAAAGAAATCGGGCAATTAAAAGAACAGTTAAAAGCCGGCGGCAAATACGATAAAGGAGATGTAGTTCTTTCCATTTATGCAGGTGCGGGCGGAGATGATGCGGAAGACTGGGCCTCAATTCTTCTTGAGATGTATCGTAGGTACAGCGAGAAAAAAAACTGGATGGTTTCTCTTCTTCATCATCATACAAACGAGCGGGGTGGTACAAAAAACGTTACGATTGAGATTCAGGGCAGACAAGTCTACGGATATTTAAAAGGGGAGTCGGGCGTGCATCGGCTGGTGCGTATCTCGCCCTTTTCGGCAAAGAAATTGCGACATACCTCATTTGCGCTGGTTGAGGTCATGCCAAAACGGGTTATGAGCCAAGACATCGAGATTAAGCCAGACGAGGTTGAGGTAACGTTTTCACGATCTTCCGGCCCAGGAGGACAGCATGTAAATAAGCGCGAGACCGCAGTCAGAATGATCCATAAGCCAACCGGTATTCAGGTGCATGTTGAGACCGAACGCTCGCAAGCCCAAAATCGCGAACGGGCTTTTGAGCTTTTGCGTTCCCGTCTGTATCAGCGACGCGACGTCCAAGAGAGAGAGGAGATTCAAGCGCTGCGTCCCTCGAAGGGTGCGGGAACTGCCGAATGGGGCCGCCAGATCCGCTCCTATGTTTTTCACCCATATAAAATGGTAAAAGACCATCGAACGAACGTTGAGACAAGTGATGTCGAAGCCGTGCTTGCAGGAGAGTTGGATGAATTTATAAAAGCAGAGCAAAAATTATAGTCGTTTTACTCCTTAATCTTTGTCATGATTCATTTTGACAATGTATCGAAAGTTTATTCACCCACCTCAACTGCCCTGGAGGCGGTCAGCTTTAGCATTGAGTCCAAAGAATTTGTCTCAATTGTGGGGCGCTCGGGAGCTGGGAAAACCACGCTTTTAAAACTACTTTTAGCAGAAGAAAAGCCTTCATCCGGTAAGGTTTTTTTTGAGTCTATAAATATCCATGGTGCCAGCCAGGACGAGCTTTTACAGATTCGCCGCCGCATGGGAGCGATTTTCCAGGATTTTCGATTGCTTCCAACCAAAACCGCCTATGAAAATATTGCTTTTGCGATGGAGGCAGCCGAGGCTTCTGATGACGACATTGAAAGCGATGTGCCGCAAGCTTTAGAGCTCGTGGGTCTTATGGATAAAGAGTGGCATTTTCCGCATGAGCTTTCCGGGGGTGAGAAACAGCGTGTAGCCATTGCACGCGCCATTGTGAATCGGCCCGATGTGATTTTGGCCGACGAACCCACGGGAAATCTCGATCCCATCAACACGCAAGAAATTTTTGGACTTCTCAAAAAGATTCATGAGATGGGAACCACGATCATTGTTGCAACCCACAACCATGATATTGTAAATACACTAGAAAAACGCGTCATTACCTTGGAGAATGGAAAAGTCGTGCGCGACGAAGAAAAAGGCCGCTACATTCTATGAATACCTATTTAAGAAGAATTATAAAAGCAGGATTTCTGGGTTTTTGGCGAAACGGCTGGGTTTCGCTTACCGCTCTTATGACTATGGTGCTTGCCCTTTTTATGATCGGCTCGCTTTTGTTCTCAAACGTACTTTTGACTTCGGCTCTATCACGTATTGAAAATCAGGTAGATATCAGCGTGTATTTTCAAATTGATATTACCGAGGAAGAGATCATAAACGTGAAGTCGGCGCTCTCCCAATTAGCTCAAGTAAAAATCGTTACATATATCTCGCGCGACGAAGCACTCGAGAAGTTCAAGGCGCGCCATGCCGGTAACGCGTTAATTACGCAGTCTCTTGATGAGCTCGATGAAAATCCGCTAGAAGCGAGTCTGAATGTTCAAGCAAAGAATCCCGATCAGTACGAGGTGATTGCAAGGTTTCTGGCAGATAGCGCTTTTTCTACCATCATTAATAAGGTAAATTATTTTCAAAACGAAGTTGTTATTGAGCGCCTGTCGGGCATCTTAGCTGCTGCACGAGGAATCGGTTTGGGAATTACCGCAGTTCTCGCCATTATTGCGATGCTTGTGGTTTTAAATACGATTCGTTTGACCATCTACACAAATCGGGATGAGATTTCCGTAATGAAGTTGGTGGGGGCCTCCCGAAAATATATTCGGGGGCCGTTTCTTGTGGAGGGCGCACTCTATGGAATCATTTCGGCCGTAATCACCATGATAGCGTTTTATCCTTTAACATTGTGGTTGGGGCCTGCTGCGGCGCATTTTTTTGGGGGAGTCAATCTTTTTCACTATTATCTTTCCAATTTTTTCCAGATTCTTTTGATTTTACTTGTATCAGGTATTATGCTCGGCATCGTATCCTCTGCGATTGCCATCAGGCGTTATCTTAAGGTTTGATTTTTCGTGGATTTTTAGTAAGCTAAAAGCGAGCTACGGCTCGCTTTTTTGATTGCCGGGTCGTCTAACGGTAGGACGATGGATTCTGGATCCATTAATCTAGGTTCGAATCCTAGCCCGGCAGCTTTGAAAATTTAAGCATCTTTTGATGCTAAAATTTATCAATTTTGTTTGGCTAGGATTCGAACCTTCGAGGTGGGGTCGGGAGGAAGCGGAAGAGTCCTCCCGTGTAGGAAAACAGCGAGTCCGCCGGCTGGCGGACGAGTGCAAGAAACCGTGGGTTTCTAGGGAGCGAATGAAATGAGCGACAGGTTCTAGGAGCGTAGCGACGGAATCCTAGCCCGGCAGCCAGTCAGTGAGAGGTTCAAGTGACCCGATTGCTCTACTTATGAAAAAAATTACCAAGGAACAAAGCCAGAGAAACTGTCATCTGAGTGGTCTATG